>NZ_VPCG01000005.1:0-158015 GCF_013418355.1 Acinetobacter sp. YH12151
TTCTATCTAAAGTCAGTTGCACTTGGTCGAATGAAAACATATTGAAAATCAACTGAGAAATTTGACGATAATCAAAATACTGACCTGCAAAGAAGCGCTGCATACGTCGATAAAATGATTGTGGTAAACACTTGATGGGCAAGGCTTTAGATGCAGAAGAAAGATTACATGTTTGCTTTAAAATAATCACAAGCATGATGAGCGCAAAGCACTTTAAATGTGACTTGTTCCATTTTAGAGATTTGTTTAAGATAAGATATAACTCATTGAGATGTGTCATAGTATTCGTCGTTAGAAAACAATTATTGTGACATTATTTCAATGAGTTATCTATTTTTGTCGTGTACAGAGAACATTCTTGTAATTTCGAAATTCATCGACACTCATGATCTGGCTGAAAAACAATTCCAGATGAGAAATTTGAGCGCGTGTGTTGGTATTGGCAGCACTGAAACTTGAGCCGATTAGACCGGTGACCAACAGCAGCAAAGTACAACATCCTTTTATGATGACCTTAGTCCGCATTTATTATTATCCATTCCTTTATCAAGCGGAGACTTGAACTCAGGACATTAAAGCAGCACTAAATCCTTCATTTCAATTTCAATTTGTTTCCTGACTCAACTTCGTGTTGTTTGATCGTTATAATGAAGTATCCAATTATTGATCTGTCTGTATGAAAATCCGTATCCTGACCATTGGTCAAAAAATGCCAGCATGGGTGCTGACTGGTTTTGAAGATTATTTCAAACGTATTCAGCCTTTTGTGCAGACCCAGATTATTGAACTGCCAATGGCCAAGCGTGGTAAAAATGATTCTGAAGCGGATGTTCTGAAATACCGCAATATTGAGGGCGACAGCATTTTAAATGCGCTCAAGCAGAATGAAACCCTGATTGCGCTTGAAGTGGGCGGACGCGAATTCAGTACTGAAAAACTGGCTGAAACCATGAAAGGCTGGATGCTGGAAGGCAATGATGTAGTACTTGCGATTGGCGGGCCGGATGGTCACTCAGAAGCCGTACGTAAAGCCGCGGCATGGCACTGGTCACTTTCCAAGTTAACCCTGCCGCATCCACTGGTACGTGTCATGCTGATCGAGCAGCTTTATCGTGCTATGAGCATCAATAACAACCATCCTTATCATCGGGCAGGCTAATGATTTTGCTGAAGCGTTCTTTATATGCAACGTGTTGTTGAATAATCTCTCCTGCTCTTATTTCTATTTTTCATGCATTATTGAGGCATCTTCCAGATGTGGTTTGAATTATGAACTTACAAACGTTGCCCGGCTTATTTATTTCTCATGGCTCTCCTATGCTGGCGCTGAATCCTGAGCAAGTGGGTCCTGCCTTGCATCGTTTGAGCGAAAATCTGCCACGCCCGGAAGCGATTATTATCATGTCAGCGCATTGGGAAAGTGATGCGCTGGAAGTCAGTAGCGCAATTCGCCCAGAAACCTGGCATGATTTCCGTGGTTTCCCGCCAGAGCTGTATCAATTACGCTATCCTGCACCGGGAAATCCTGAACTGGCCGAGCAGATCTTGGGTTTGCTGGCCAATGCCGGTTTTGCCGCACATGCCAATAGTACTCGTCCACGTGATCATGGCGTGTGGATGCCGCTGCTGCATATGTATCCGGATGCGGATATTCCAGTGGTTGAAATTTCCTTGCCCATGTCGATGAGTGCCGATGAAATCTATAAAATTGGTCAAAGTCTGGCACCGCTACGTGAGCAGCAAATCCTGCTGATTGGTTCAGGCAGTATCACGCATAACCTACGTGAACTGTCTTGGGATGGAACGGCGGCTGATGTACCGGTATGGGCATCAGATTTCCGCAATTTTGTCGTCCATAAACTGGCCCATAGCGATTATGATGCGATACTGGACTGGTCCAATATTCCACACATGGCGCGTAATCATCCAACACTGGAGCATTTTGCCCCGATCTTCTTTGCGATGGGGACCGGAAGCCGTTTTAGTCTGGTACATAGCAGTTTTAGCATGGGTTCTCTGGGCATGGATGTTTACCGCTTCGATTAATCTTGATTGAAAACTTAAAATTTTAACTTTTAAATTTGGATACATTTTGCAACCAAAATCTGCGATATGTATCCATATCTTTTAGAAATGCATCCGTTATCATTTCAATTCTTTGTTCTTTATTATAAATCCATGAAATTAAAATTTATTGTACTGGCATTATTACCTTTAACTTTTGCAGCCTGTCAGTCTGGTGATATTCAGCAGGCTGGAGATCGTACAGTGGCTACCCTACAACAAAAAAGTGCAAATCAGCTTCTTTCTGCCTACCACTGGCAACTAGATCGCGGGCTGGAACGGCCAATCGTGCTCAGTTTCGATGCTCAAGGCCGCCTGAGTGCCGTGACGGGCTGTAATGGACTCAGTACAAACTGGTCAGTGAAAGATAATATTATCAGCACCAGCGAAGTCATAGGAACCGAAATGGCCTGCGATACCGCACTGATGCAACAGGAACGCTTTGTCAGCCAGCTTTTACAAAAACGTGCAATTCCTTTTGCGCTCAATACCACGAACCTTGACCAGCCGACCCTAACGCTTTCCGCTGCCGATGGTCAAAAATATGAATTTACCGGGAAAATGACTCCGGAAACCAGATATCAGGGGCAAGCTGAAACAATTTTTCTGGAAATTTCCCCAGATACCAAATCATGTACCGGTGTGGCTCAGCAAAGCTGCTTGCAAGTTAAACAGGTTAAATATGATCAAAACGGTCTGAAGACCCAGGTCGATAAGGACTGGACATTATTCTATGACCAGATTGAAGGTTTTCAGCATTCACCGAATGAACGCCAGATTATTCGGCTAAAACGTTTTGAAATTAAGAACCCTGCGGCAGATCAATCTAAATATGCTTATATTTATGACATGGCAGTCGAGCGCGAAGCCGTGAAAGGTTCATTATAAAATATCTATCCATAAAAAAACCGAGGCTATGGCCTCGGTTTTTTTAAAGCGACACTCAATCAGACTTAGAATACGCCTTGAGCAAGCATTGCATCAGCCACTTTTACGAAGCCTGCAATGTTGGCACCGTCTACATAGTTCACAGTACCGTCTTCTTTGGTACCGAATTTTACGCAGTTACGGTGAATTTCTTTCATGATCGCATGTAAACGCTCATCAACTTCCTCAAAGGTCCAGCCTAAACGCAATGCATTTTGCGACATTTCCAGACCAGAAGTGGCAACACCACCTGCATTTGATGCTTTACCTGGCGCATAAAGCGTTTTCGCTTCAATGAATTTCTCTACAGCAGCCAAGGTTGAAGGCATGTTTGCACCTTCAGCGACACAGATCACGCCATTTGCGAGAAGCTTTTCAGCATCCTCCGCATCCAGTTCGTTTTGAGTCGCGCATGGCAGTGCGATATCACATGGAATACCCCAAGGACGTTGTCCTTCCAGATATTCAAAACCATGTTTAGAGGCAAATTCTGAAATACGACCCCGTTTTACGTTTTTAAGTTCCATCACTTCAGCAAGCAATGCTTCAGTGAAACCGTCTTTGACGTGAACCGTACCCGCAGAGTCAGAAAGTGAAACCACTTTCGCGCCCAGATACAACGCTTTGTCAGCAGCATATTGCGCAACGTTACCAGAACCTGAAATTGCGACAACTTTGTCTTTGAAGCTTTCGCCACGAGACTTGAGCATTTCCTCAGCGAAATACACAGTACCGTAACCCGTTGCTTCCGGACGCGCCAATGAACCACCGAAGGTTAAACCTTTACCGGTGAATACACATGCAGTGTCGTTACTTAATTTTTTCATCATGCCGGCCATATAGCCCACTTCACGACCGCCCACACCAATATCACCTGCAGGGATATCTGTGTTCGCACCCAGGTGACGATATAGCTCGATCATTAAAGCTTGGCAGAAACGCATGATTTCGCCTTCTGATTTGCCTTTAGGGTCAAAATCAGAACCGCCTTTACCACCACCCATAGGAAGTGTGGTTAAAGCATTTTTAAATGTTTGCTCAAAGCCTAAGAATTTTAGGATTGAAAGATTCACTGAAGGGTGGAAACGCATACCACCTTTAAATGGACCGATCGCTGAGTTGTATTGTACGCGGAACGCACGGTTTACCTGAGTTTGACCTTGGTCATCTACCCAAGAAACTCGGAACTGGATCGCACGTTCTGGCTCAACTAGACGTTCTAGCAAACCATGTGCTGCGTATTGTGGATTCTTTTGAATGAATGGCCACAAACTGGTCATCACTTCTTCGACAGCTTGAAGAAATTCTGGTTGGTGTGCATCACGTGATTTTACGTAATCTAGGAACTCATTAAGTGTGTTGTATTTCAACGCTTAATCCTCAGCAGAAAATGGATCAAAATTGGTCAAATTTACAATCAATGTTAAATTTTGGCGCAAAATATTAAATATCTTTTGTAACTAATCTACAATACTTTTTTTGAAAATACTTTAAAATTAATTTGATAACAAATATTTATATTGATTATGAATATTTTTTCTATGTCAGGAAATGCCAATTGAATCAAGGCTTAGATTCAGATTTATGCCTAGTAATAAGGCATAACTTGACCCTTAATTGCGCACGACTTAGGAGTTTAAAAATATGTTAAAATGCATAACTCGACATATTTTGTTTCACTTACTGCAAAGCTCAGCATGAGCAGCTCTGGTTATTCATGAATTCGCCAATTTCTCTGGTCCAATCGATTGATGCTTTACTCCCTCAAACCCAATGTGGACTCTGTGGTCATCGTGACGGATGTTTACCTTATGCCCAGTCGATTGCTGAGGGTGAAAATGCCAATAAATGTGTGCCAGGCGGACAGCCTGTTGCCGATGCTTTGGCTGCATTATTAAATCGTCCTGAACTTGTGGCAGAAGAAAGTGTCTGGCCCATTCAAGCCGACGGTCGCCCGCAGCGCATCAAAGCCGTAATTCGTGAAGATGAATGTATAGGCTGTACCAAATGTATTAGCGCCTGCCCGGTCGATGCGATTATTGGCGCCGGCAAACTGATGCATACAATTCTGACCGATCTGTGTACTGGCTGCGAACTGTGCATTCCACCGTGTCCGGTTGACTGTATCGATCTGGTCGAAGACCCACAGCCTTTGCCGACTGAAGCACAGCGTATTGCTGAGCAGGACGATTTACGTCAGCGCTATTATGCGCATATCCAGCGTGAAGAAAAACGCCGTACTGACCGCAAGGGCCCAGTCGTCCGTGCAGAAATCAATACTGCCCTGTTTGCCCAGTTCTCTGCTTTAAATGAGCAGCTTCCTGTGATTGAAGTTGTGAATAAGCCGGCGAATACTCCGATTACGCTAGATTCTAAAACCACGATTGAACTGGCAAAACTACGCACCCAAATTAAAAAGCTGGAAAAACAGCTTTCGGTTCGTGAAGATGCCAGCAAACGCCTGCAACTGACAGAATTAGCTGAAAAATTACAGACCTTACAGGGATAAGTACATGACCACTGCGAGCACAAAACCTGTAAAAAACATGACCAAAAAACAGATTCAGACCTTTTTTGAACGCCTGCGTGAACAGCGCCCCAATCCGAAAACCGAGCTGAATTATGCCAATCCCTTTGAATTACTGGTCGCCGTGACTCTGTCTGCCCAAGCCACCGATGTCAGCGTGAATAAGGCCACGGACAAACTGTTTCCAGTCGCCAATACACCGGAAACGATTTATGCGCTTGGTGTGGATGGTTTAAAGGAATATATCAAGACTATTGGTTTATATAACTCAAAAGCAGTTAACGTAATTAAAGCCTGTGAGATGCTGATTCAGAAGCACAACAGCGTGGTACCGGATAATCGTGCGGATCTGGAAGCCTTGCCGGGTGTGGGACGCAAAACGGCCAATGTGGTGCTGAATACTGCCTTTGGTCAACCGACCATGGCGGTGGATACACATATTTTCCGGGTTGGTAACCGTACCGGATTGGCTACAGGTAAAAATGTGCTTGAAGTTGAGCATCGACTGGTCAAAGTGATTCCGAAAGAATTTATCATTGATTCTCATCATTGGCTGATTTTACATGGCCGTTATTGCTGTATTGCCCGTAAACCGAAATGTCATGAATGTGTGGTCGCCGATGTGTGTAACTGGCCTGATCGTTTTGAATTTGGTGCAGCGCGCGCAATTGCAGTGAAGAATATCGCTATTTCTGAATAGAATTGCAGAACTAAACTAAGACCGAAAAAAAGGTGATCAATACCTCACCTTTTCTACAATTTTCAACATACCGCTTTTATTTAAAACTGGACTCAGCTTCCACTAAAGCATGCCGAATTATTTATTCTGATCGTGTTCAGCCTGTTCCTGTTCTTTTTTGCGCTGTTCAAGCTCCGCCTGCAATTTCGGGTGCAATTGGCGTTGTGGATGCTTGGCTGCATTTTCTGCACGTTCTTCCTGACGTACTTTATTCAGTATTTTAAAACTCATATAGAACAGACCCACCAACACTGCCAGAAATATAATCATTAACACCAACACGCCAAATTTCATAGCCACAGCACCTGTTCAAATACGCAATAAAAAAGAGCCCTAATATGACTTAGGGCTCTTCGATTGTCAAAATCATCGTTAGCCGATTATTTTGCTTGATCCAGAATCGCGAAAAGCTCAGTCTGAACCTGATCGATTGGACGCAGACCGTTTAACTTGTTGTAAGTCGGTGCATTTTCACCTGATGCTGCACGGCCTTGGTAGAAGCCCACCAGTTGCTCAGTTTCAGTATGGTAAGAACCTAAACGTTTACGAATTGTCGCTTCCAGATCATCTGGACGCTGAACCAGATCTTCACCCGTTTCGTCATCTTTACCTTCCACTTTTGGCGGGTTGTAAACGATGTGATACACACGGCCAGATGCCGGGTGCTGACGACGGCCAGAAAGACGTTGTACGATCTCTTCATCTGGAACATCGATTTCAATCACGTGATCGATGTTGATACCTTCGTTTTCTAAAGCTTCTGCTTGAGGAATGGTACGCGGGAAACCATCAAAAATACAGCCATTTACACAATCAGGTTGCGCAATACGCTCTTTGACCAGACCAATGATCAACTCATCAGAAACCAAACCGCCATTGTCCATGACACTTTTAGCTTGTAGACCTAATTCAGTTCCTTCACGAATTGCAGCACGGAGCATATCACCGGTTGAAATTTGTGGGATATTGTAGCGCTTACAGATCAACTGAGCTTGTGTACCTTTACCTGCTCCAGGTGGTCCGAGTAAGATAATGCGCATATATAAACATCCTCATTTAAACAATATGTATGACGCCACGACCACAATCGCCCGATTGTGTCCCCCGGCATCTCATTATAAGAAAGCCACAAACAAATGGATTAAACCCGCGACAAAACCGGTTACCCCACCCAATAAAATCAGAATCCATTCATCTTCCTGAAATGCAGGACGTAAAAGATTCTGAAACTCCTTCGGAGTCAACTCGCGTATGCGGTCTCTAAACATTTGATAGATTTTCTGTGCACGGCTCGCATTAAATGCTGGGTCGCATACAGGCACCATCGTAATTTCAATCGAGCGATCGATCAAGTCCGTCTTGAGTTTTGCATACTCTTTTGGCCCTAAAGACAGCTGTAAAGAGGTCCGAACCAGGGGTGTTTCCATAATTTCATTAATATGACGTTTGACAATGCGGCGGGTTTTGTCTTTTTTCCCGCCATACATCATCTCGGTCATGATCGATTTTAACGTAATCAGATCTTCTGTGACTACACTTGCGAAAACATCAGAGACTTCATCCTGACGTTTCATAAATGCGCCTTGTATGTTATAGGTGCCAATACGCGGAATGACAGGTTTAATCCATGGAAACTGGCGACTTGTGGTACGGCTAAAGAATTGCGGGTACTTTACCGGGTGCGGATAGAGCGGGTTGAATACCATCCAGATTGCAATCCAGTTGGTCAAAAAGCCCCAGATGGCAGCCCAGAACGGGACAGTCCAGTGCCACGGCACCACGAACCAGACAATCATCTGGAAAATACCAAAGAACATGCCGATGAGTGCACTGATATGCCAAATAAAATTGATTTCTTTTTGGCCCACTTTCAGGAACATACGCACCATTAACCGACGGTCACCTTCCATCTGGCTGACCACCATTTCACGCATATCGACAAGTGACTCGACGTTCATGGTCAGCTCGGTCACCAATTCACGCAAAATTGCCGGCATTTGTTTTTGTGCCTGTGCATAAATTCTGCGTTTGATGGCAAAAGGCAGGTTTTCCCAAAGGACTGCATTACGATCCATCATCACTTCATCAATCAGATGTTCAAGTTCGAAACCGACCTGTTCACCAATGATCCGTGCCATATCATCTGGATCCATCGCCTCTAAAAACTCGCGGATGGAACCTAGTTTAGACAAAGTGTTATCGGTAATAATGCCTGAAATACGGCCAGCTTTGCGTGGCACGATCCCCTGCCAGCCGACAGGTACAGGACCGAGATGGACACCCCAAAAATTGATCGGATAAAACACCATTTTCAGTGCCATCCAGACGTGAGCCCACGTTACAAATGCGGTCACCGGAATAATGCTGAGCACGGCCCAAAAATCCGGGCGATTCACAAAGGTTTGCCACAATTCGTTGACGTACTCAAGCATGCATAAGTTCCATATTTAATTTTTTGTTCACAGAATACACATATTTATAAGGTCAAATATTTTGTCTATAAACCGATACTTAAAGTATAGGAAAATTGTAGTCGCGGTTCAGTTTCGGCCACCACACGACCATTTTGATCTTCAAATTTCTCTCCGGCACCAATGCCGACACTAAAACTGCTGATTCGCTCTGAACTCAACAAAACATAGGCCAAATCAATTCCAGCACCTAAGCGGGCCTTGTATTCATTGTCGACGCGTTTGCTTTCAATATGACCCGCATAGCCTCCGACATAATACCCATTTTTATCCTTGCCGGTCAGATGTGCAGGATAACGAAAGCCTACTTGTCCCCCTATCGTTCGATCATCATCCAGAAAAACCCCACCTTTCACATAAGCAATCCCATAAGGATTAACCCATTCAGTATTTAAATGTACCAGCTTCCGGGTAAAACCAGCCCCAACATTAAAGGCTTTTGCCTGAGTAGCTTCTACTTTATCTGCAGTATTATTGATTTGATCATGTGCATAGGCCCCGTTCGCCCACAATGCAAACGCCAACAAAGGGTAAACCTTGTTCATTCCTTCACCATCTTCCTTAATTATAGTTTTTGGTATAGTCCTATTTTTATTCGATTTTACTGTATCAGAATTATCACAACTCTTATATACAGCACTTTACAATTTTCATGTCTGCAAAGTCAAAGCTTAAAGGAACTGATCGTAATGGCAGTTTTTCATTATCAAATCAAGTCCAGTTGCGTTAGAATATTCCACTTTGATTCTTTCCTCCTTTCCTCAGGTCTCAAGTCGATCGCGTATGAAGCAGCACTTTCCTTTAAAAAATGCACAACAAGAAAAGCGCATCTATCGTAGTCGAGTATGGATTTCTGTTGGAATAGTCATCTTTTTTATGCTGCTGCTGGTTAGCCGCTATGCCTATTTACAACTCTTTAATTTCGAGACCTTCAGTACCGCTTCTGACCAAAACCGGATTCGTCTGCAACCTCTGCCTCCAGCGCGCGGTTATATTTATGACCGTAACGGCGTATTGCTGGCCGATAACTACCCGGTTTTTACCGCAACTTTAAGCCGCGCCGATGTGCAGGATATTGACCAGACTTTGGAACGTCTGAAGCCTATTCTGGAGCTGACTGAAGAAGATATTGAACGCTTCCAAAGCCGGATCAAAACAGCACGTAGAACCGAACGGGTTTCGATCAAGCTCAACCTGAATGAAAATGATATTGCCCGTTTTAGCGAGGTCAAATATCAGTTTCCGGGCGTGAATATTGAAACCCAGATGACCCGCTATTATCCGCATGGCGACCTGTTTGCCCATGTGATTGGTTATGTGGGCCGGATTAATGACAAAGAACTCAAAGCCATTGACAAGGATCTTTATGCCGGGACCAACCTGATCGGGAAAATTGGGGTAGAAAAATCCTATGAAGAACTTCTGCATGGGGTGCCAGGAAATGAATCGGTAGAAGCGGATGCTTTTGGTAATGTGCTACGGCATTTGGGCCGTAAGGATCCGGTGCGCGGTAATGATCTGTTCTTGTCACTGGATTATGGTTTGCAGGTGGTGGCTTCAGAGCAACTGGCTGGACGCCGTGGTGCGATTGTGGCGATGAATCCGAAAACTGGGGAAATTCTGGCGCTGGTTTCCAGCCCAAGTTTCAATCCAAATCTGTTTGTGACCGGTATCAGTCATAAAGATTATAGTGATCTGCGTGATAATCTGGATCAACCTTTATACAACCGCGCCGTGCAAGGGGTTTATCCTCCTGGTTCAACCATTAAACCGATGTTTGCATTGGGCGGCCTGCATTATGGTCTGGTGGACTGGGATACCACTATTTCTGATCCGGGCTATTTCAGTCTGCCGGGCGATAGTCACCGCTTCCGTGACCATAAAAAATCCGGGCATGGCGCAGTCAACATGCACAAAGCTCAGGTCGTTTCTTGTGATACTTATTTCTATGTCATGTCCTACCGCATGGGCATTGAGAAAATGAACACCTGGATGCGTCAGTTTGGTTTTGGTGAAAAAACCGGCGTGGATTTACCAAGTGAAAGCTCAGGACTGTACCCGAACCCGGAATGGAAGATGCGTACCCGTAACGCCAAATGGTTACGAGGTGAAACTATTTCGGTGAGTATCGGTCAGGGGGCTTTCACTTCAACGCCGTTACAACTGGCCATGGCAACGGCCATTACCGCCAACCATGGCAATAAAGTCATTCCGCATGTGTTACGTGAAAGTCGCGGTGCCAAAACGTTCAAGGTACATAATGGTACCCACGGCAAAATCGATTTTAATGGTCAGGAAGAAGACTGGATCAAGATGCGTGATGCCATGGTCGACGTGATTCAATCTGGTACAGGCCGAGGCATCAAAAGTGGCTTACAATATTCCATTGCAGGTAAAACTGGTACAGCTCAGGTGAAGAGTATTGCTCAAGGCAAGCGTTATAATGAATCCTTATTGACCGACCGTCAGCTGGATCATGGCCTGTTTGTCGGTTTTGCACCTGCTGAAAATCCTGAAATTGCGATTGCGGTCATTCTGGAAAATGGTCGTGGCGGTAGTGCAGCCACTGTGCTGGCTCGTCCGATTTTTGATTACTGGTTGCTGCATAAAGATAAGAAGCCGGTACGCCCGCAAGGTCATCAGCTCAGTGGTGGTCTGATGACAGCCGGAATCAAGCCTGCTGAATTGCCAAGTGGTGCAGGCATGTTGAGTCAAGATGCAGCAACTGTAGCTCCAGCCAATATTCAGCCACCAGATCCTGCCACCAATCCATCTGCAAATGCAGCTGCTCCAGCTGTAGCGCCTCCTGCTCCCACACCGGTAGAACGAGACTAAAATGAAAAACCAACTTCGAATTATTGGGGGTGACTGGAAACGTCGTCAACTACCTTTTGCCAGCATTGAGGGTTTACGCCCGACGCCTGATCGAGTACGCGAAACCCTGTTTAACTGGCTTATGTGGGACGTACAAAATGCACAGGTTTTGGACATTTGTGCAGGATCTGGTGCCTTGGCTTTTGAAGCCTTATCGCGTGGTGCGGCCTCAGTCGTCATGATTGAACCGGATCGTACTCAGGCACAATTCCTGACCCAGAATCTTGAACTATTACAAGTCACCAAAGCACGCGCCCAATTGAAAATAGCAACGGCGCAGCAAGCTTTAACCAGCCTGCAAACACAATTTGATCTGGTTTTTCTCGATCCACCGTATAGCCTGAACTTATGGGAAGAGCTGGCATTACAGGCGGATCATCTGGTGAAAAATAATGCTTATATTTATGTGGAAGCAGACCGTGATCTACAGTTGCTTAAATTACCAGCGTCATGGCGACTCATTAAAAATACCAAAGCCGGCACAGTGCGTGCAGGGCTTTATCAAAAAAGTGTTTCTTAAATAAAGTTACAATTAAGACCCATTAAAAAAGGATTCCACCGCGGAATCCTTTTTTGTCAATAATAGTCAAACTGAAAGATGCGAGAATCATTTTAGTCACGATCACGGCGCCAATCACGGTTGTCACCTCTGTCACGCTTCCAATCCCGATGATCTCTATGCTCCCGATTTTTCCAGTCACGATCCTTGTGGTCTCGATCATAATGTCCGTTGCGATCCCGGTGATCACGAGAACCATCATCCCATGGATCAACCACACAACCAGTTAATGACACTGCCAATACAGAAAGTAAAATCGCTTTTTTAATCATGTCCCTAATCTCTTTACTGCACCCTATCAGTATCAGGCGAGTTCATGGAGACTAAACGAACTCATTGTTGCTCTGTTGTAGTGATTTATGCATTTTTTATGCAGGAATAAAAAACTCATTCCTTATTTTCGTTTTAATATTTTACGCACATTTGAACTTTAATTTGCATAAATACAGCTAACTAAAAGCTTGGCTTTTTCCCTGATCTTTAGAATACTGCTGCCTTTCCTTCTGACCTTACCTTTATGACCTGGCTGTTATTTATTCTTGGTGCAATAGTCGCTGGTTTCGTACAGGGGCTGACCGGTTTTGCCTTTGCCCTGATCGCCATGTCTTTCTGGGTCTGGGTGCTGCCTCCGCAACTGGCCGCGCCCTTGCTGGTATTTGCCTCGATCTGGAGTCATGTGATTTCACTCAGTCAGGAAAAAAAGCAGCTAGTTTTATCCAGGCAGTTGGTGCTGCCTTATCTGATTGCTGGTCTGATTGGCGTGCCGCTGGGTACTTATCTGTTGCACATCATCCAAGCTGATACATTTAAACTGGTTTTGGGCATTTTTCTGGTGCTCTGGTCTCCGCTGATGCTGCTCAATCCACAAATCAAAACCATTCAGCGCTCGGGAAAGATAGCCGACAGTAGTATCGGATTGATGGGTGGAATATTAGGCGGACTTGGTGGTTTTTGTGGAGCCGTCCCTTCAGCATGGGTGATGTTGAAACAACTCCCGAAAGCCCAGCAACGCTATATCTTGAGGCATTTTAATTTTGCAGTTCAGGTCTTCGCACTCGGTACCTATCTATGGCAAGGTATGATCGATCAAAGTCATTTACCCTATATGGCAGTGTTAATAGTTTTTGTCAGTATTCCGGCCATTTTAGGGGCAAAACTCTTCTATAAAATTTCTGAACTGCTGTTTAAACGTATTATCCTAAGTTTGCTGTTCAGCGCCGGCTGTTTTCTTATAGCGTCCCAATTCATTTAAGCCCAATCTCATGCAGAGTTGGTTTACTTTGCCTCAGGCTTGAATCCGCTGACATAACTGCTATGTTAGGGCCAATATTTCGTAATATAGATCATCATTATGCAGATTCGTGATCAGATTGTTCTCGTTACCGGCGGAGCACGTGGCTTGGGCTTGGCGATTACTCAAGCCCTATTGGCAGAAGGTGCTCGCGTCGTCGTCAATTATCATAGCAGTCAGCAAACCGCCGAATAGCTCGCGCAGCAGTATTTCGAGCAGGTCTTTATTTATCAGGCCGATGTCACTCAGGCTGATCAGGTACGGACTTTATTTGCTGCGGCAAAAAACCATTTCGGGGAAGCGATTCATGCGGTCGTCAATAATGCGCTGATTCAGTTTGAATTTAATGGGGATGATCGTCCTAAGGTTGAAGATTTGACTTGGGAGACCATGTCACGTCAATTCAGTGGTGCAGTACAGGCCGCCCTCAATACCACACAAGCCGCACTAGATGATATGAAGCACGCGGGTTTTGGCCGGATCGTGAATATTGGTACAAACCTGGTGCAAAATCCGGTGGTTCCTTATCATGACTATACCACCGCCAAAGCTGCATTATTGGCCTTTACCCGCACCACGGCGCAGGACTTGGGACAATATGGCATCAATGTGAATATGCTCTCTGGTGGCCTGTTACAAACCACAGATGCCAGTAAGGCCACACCTGACATTGTCTTTGACCTGATTGCTCAATCAACTCCTTTACGCCGCGTGATTACACCAGAAGAGTTTGCTGCTGCAATCCTGATGTTTTTATCGCCTTATTCACGTGCAGTAACCGGACAAAACCTGATTGTGGATGGTGGCTTGGTTAAAGGTTAACTGACCAGAGAATAGACCGGGATTTTTAGATTCTATTGTTCTATTTTTTGACCATCTGGTAGATTAAAAAGGTTTTGTGACCGGGTTTTACTTCTACAATACGGTGTTCCCATAAAACCTTTTGTCTATTTTCTATGAAATTTATCACGACATTGCTCAGTACCTTATTGCTGGCAAGTTGTATGTCTAGCGATCTGAAAAAATCGGAACAGCTGCTGCAAAATTTCCAGTGCTCCCAGATCGAGATGTCACAGATGTCGCATACCAGCATGACCGATTATTATCAGCATTCGCTCTATAGCACAAAATCCAAGGCCGAAGCGTATATCGAGCATTATCACCAAGGTGAAAAGTTATTTGATATTCCCTTATCGGAAGTTGTGCAACAGCAATATGAGCTGTATAAAAGTGCCTGTCAAAGCCTCGGTGGAATTTTACCCGCTTCTGAAAACTAAGTAGTATTTGTCTGATATTCTTAATTCTTAGGCAATAAAAAAGCAGGGAAAATACCCTGCTTTTTTTACAATGCAATTTTAATTCTGATAATAACGCTGATCGACACTGAAACATTCAGGGAATTTTGGCTGAATATCTGCATAAAATGCCATAATTTCCGCCATATCTTTTTCATAATCCCCTGTCGGATAAACAATTTTACCTACACCAGTTTTTTTCTTGGCATAGTCCATATAAGCCAAAGCAATCGGTACACCCGCATTGATGGCAACATGATAAAAACCGGTTTTCCACTGTTCCTGTTTGGCACGCGTTGCTTCTGGTGTGACCAGCATGACCAGTTTGGGATGGGTCTTAAATAAATCCGTCATCACCTGTACCATGCTCGGACGCGGTTCACCCGGCTGCTTAGGTCGACGGTCAATCCCGATTCCGCCCATCGCCCGTACAAAAGGCCCCAATGGAAATTTCATATAACTGTCTTTAATGGTTAAGCGAACATTCACACCTAACGCTTTCAAAGCCAGACGCGCATAGAGTGCATCCCAGTTACTGGTATGAGGAGCAGCAATCATGACACATTGCTCTAAATCTAGTGGCCAGTGATTATCAATTTCCCAACCCATCATATTCAGACTTTGTTCTGCTAACTTCTCAAACACCTTATGCACCAGTTCTATTCAAATCTGCGCGAATTTTAGCAACCTCGGCAAATATAGATAGTGCTCTATGATCAATAAATAAACAATTAATCTATATTTGTATAATTAGAATTTTTAAATGAATAGTTGATTATTTTTTCCACCTTCAACTTATCTCATACATCAATTTACGGATAGTTCAGATTGCTTCCCCATATAAATAGGAATTTCTTTCCAATATAAAGGATTCATACATTAAAAAGCTCTTAACCTCCTAATTTTGGGATATGGCAAATATGAGGGTCTTTTTATACTGAATCCACATTATAAATTTCAGGAAGATTCTAATGAAAAAAACTTTACTTTGCCTTGCTTTAGCGGGGTTACTTAGTGCCTGCGGCGGTTCGGATGATAACTCAAGTACACCTCCTGCAAGTAATATTGGAACCCAGACAGGGGTGCTGACGGATGCTGTGATTTCTGGAGTACGCTATGTCACAAGTAGTGGTGCTACAGGTTTTACCAATGACAATGGTGAATTCAACTTCAATGAAGGAGAAACGGTTAAATTTTATATTGGTGATGTTCAACTCGGTGATGAAATTGAAGCCAAAGAACGTGTTACCCCTTTGGATTTAGCTGAGACTGAAAATGCTCGCCTTAACTTACTGGTATTTTTACAATCCTTAGATGGAGATGATAACGATGACAAACTTCAAATTAGTACGGCCACTACAGATGCCTTAAAAAATCAGAGTATTAATTTTGACCAACCTTATAATGACTTTAAAAATGAAGCTATTGTCAAAACAGTAATTCCTGAAGAAAAGTTAGTGAATGAAGAGGATGCTAAAGCACACTTTCAAGCGACCTTCTACAAAGATATTGCCGGTACGTGGGAGATTAACCGTACCGATAACACTGCTGTATTGATTCACATTCTGGAAGATGGACGCTATGCACTAGGTGAAGCAGAAGCCAAAGATGAGAGTGGTCAAGCAGGTATTGAAATGGGCCGCTTAAAATGGAATGCAACAACAACCGTGATTGAACCGGAAATCCTGCTTGACACCAATGGTGAATGGGGACTTTCACATCCTGCCGAGAATAAACCTTATTCTTTAAACTTTAATGGAACTCAATTAATTCTTACTGAACCGGGCGTTAATACTGAATACCGTTTAAATCGAGTTAAGCAGTCTAATAGTCTCGTCGGCACGTGGCGACTCAATGAAACGCACCTATTTGCTTTCTTTGATAATAACTATTATTTCTTCCTAGACACTGAAGGCGGAGATGATTGTGGTTGGCCAGGGATTGAATATGGCAAATATACATTGTCAGCAAATACTCTCACCACCACTGAAGTCTTATTCGACACCAATGAGTGTGGCGGATTACAAGACAGTTGGGATGGCAGCAAAACGATTGCATCTATTAATATCTCTGGCAATACCCTTGTCCTCCACCCGCAAGGTGAAGGTCCTGTAAGCTTGCAACGCGTTAAATAACCCATATAAACCGGCTTGAATATGAAATTCAGGCCGGTTTAATCAATATGTTCAAATTGAATGGTACAACCCATCAATAAATGCATCAGTTCGATTTGCGAACAACATTGGGTTTTTTCATAAATATTTTTAAAATACGTCCGTACCGAACTCAACGTAATGCCACACTGTTCTGCAATATCTTCTATTTTATAACCATTAATTAACAACTCGCATAAATCAAACTCTCTTTTGGAAAGCTGGTAACACTGTTGTAGGTAAGCTCTTGACAGGGAATAATGCTGGTTTTTATCTGTCATAAATAAGGCAATCTGATGCTGAGCAGACTGTAAATGTTGCATATTTCTTAATTTTTTAAATGGCACCACCGTCAGCATGAATTGTGAGCCTGCCCCATCACTCAACGCCAAGACTCCACCTACTTCAGTCTGAATGGTCGTATCTTCCAGCAAAGCACTTTCCAGAAGCTGATCAAAACGTACCTGCTGAGCATAATTGGTTTTTAGACGGTTATGTATATCGAGATCCAGACATGAACTCTGATCAAGCATCTTTTGCGCAACAGGATTGGAATAACTTAAACACAGGTTTTGATCGAGCAGTACAATCCCGGTTTTTAAACTATCCAATACGGTATACAAGCTTAAATTATCTTGTTGAATCAAGTTGATTTGCCGGTGAATTTGCAAAGCCCGGCGTAAATGAATACTGATGCGTCTTAGAAAATCCAGCTCTGCCTGTTCAAAAGGCTGCACCTCAGGCGCACGATGGATACCGAGTACGGCCCAGCGATAATGACCTCGATCGAGCAACACGCCTGCCAGATAGCAGACACCTGTTGGCTTTAAACATTTTTCATAAAATACATAATGATCCGTACCGGGCCGCTCTGCATAATGCTGACAATTCTGATTTAGCGCATCCCCCATCTCAATATCATTCCATAAGGGCATATGGAGCTTCATATCAATCACTCTGATACGCTCATCCTGATAGGCAGCCAAACTTTCATTCGGGATATTATACGTGTGAACAAAATCATAGCCTGGATTAAGCTGATCCAGACCGGTAAAAATTGCACTCTTACTTTTAGTATAGCTCACGATATCTTTGATCACGTCCAGCCACAGAGATGGCAATACAGCAGCATCATAAATTTTTGCAATCAGATTATTTTCTTGTTCTAATTTCATTATCCCCTCCGCATTATCATTATTTTCTAATCATAGCGTTCAGAATTAGTTAACGAAACAGCATAAAGTGACTTTAAACTTGACTAAAAATTCTTAAGTCCTGCTCACTTATCAATAACTCTGGCCTGATTCACCTAATGAATCAAACTTTAACAAGATTGCCCTATTTATCTGTACTGACTACTTTTAATGTAATTAGCTAACAAATAAATCCATAGGATCAAAACAATGAAGAAATTTATATTCACCGCTGCGATGGCAGTCGCTATTTCATCAACGTTGACAGCATGTTCAAAACAGAATGACAATGAGCCAATGAATCATAATGCACCATCCAGCCCAGCGATGACGGAGCAAAATAACCCCGGTACCAATCTGACTCGGGCTGATAGCGCAGAGACCTCATTAGATTGGGCAGGTGAATATGAAGGTGTATTTCCTTGTGCCGACTGTGAAGGCATTAAAGTCGAGTTACAGCTTAATTCAGATAAGACTTATGAACTGAGTGAAGAATATTTAGGGAAAGCTAATAATAATGAATTTGAACTCAAAGGCAGTTTTAGTTTTGATCCTCAGGATCCGTCACTCATCACATTAGATAACAAAGCTGAAAACCGTAAATTCTTTGTTGGCGAAAATTTTATCGAAGCACGTGATGTTGAATCAGGTAAAAAAATTGAGAGTAATTTAAATTATAAATTAGTTAAAAAGTCTTCATCATAATTTTGTAAAGAATAAAAAAATCCCCGCTATTGCGGGGATTTTTTTAAGATCGGATGATCAACATGAATTACATCATGCCGCCCATACCACCCATGCCGCCCATATCAGGCATTGCAGGCTTGTCTTCTGGAATATCCGTAATCATACATTCAGTTGTCAACATTAATGCAGCAACAGAAGCAGCATGCTCAAGTGCAGAACGCGTTACTTTTGCTGGGTCAAGAATACCCATTTCGAGCATATCGCCATAAACACCTGTTGCCGCGTTATAACCGAAGTTGCCTTCGCCATTTTTCACAGCATTGATCACCACTGAAGGCTCATCACCCGCATTCGATACGATTTGACGAAGCGGCGCTTCAATCGCACGACGTAGAATGTTGATACCTACATTTTGGTCATCATTCGCGCCAGTTACGTTATCCAATACTTTCGCTGCACGTACCAGTGCAACACCACCACCTGCAACCACACCTTCTTCAACCGCAGCACGCGTTGCATGAAGTGCATCGTCTACACGGTCTTTCTTCTCTTTCATTTCAACTTCAGTCGCAGCACCGATTTTGATCACTGCAACACCGCCTGCCAATTTAGCAACACGTTCTTGAAGTTTTTCTTTGTCATATTCAGACGTAGATTCTTCAATTTGCGCACGGATTTGCTGAACACGTTCAGAAATTTGACCTGCATTACCCGCACCATCCACAATCACTGTGTTTTCTTTAGATACAGTCACTTTATGTGCAGTACCTAAATGTTCAAGTGCAGTTTGATCTAGCTGCATGCCAATTTCTTCAGAAATCACCGTACCGCCAGTCAAGATCGCAATATCTTGCAGCATCGCTTTACGACGATCACCAAAACCAGGTGCTTTAACTGCACATACTTTGATAATGCCGCGCATGTTGTTGACAACCAAAGTTGCCAACGCTTCGCCTTCAACATCTTCAGCAATGATCAAAAGCGGTTTACCAGTTTTCGCGACAGCTTCAAGTACAGTGATCAATTCACGAATGTTGCTGATTTTTTTGTCAACCAGAAGAATGAACGGATTTTCAAGCTCCGCAGTTAACGTGTCTTGCTTGTTTGCGAAGTATGGCGAGATGTAACCGCGGTCAAACTGCATACCCTCTACCACATCTAGAGAATCTTCAAAGCCTGAACCTTCTTCTACAGTGATGACGCCTTCTTTGCCCACTTTTTCCATTGCTTGCGCAATCAGTTTACCTACAGTGGTGTCAGAGTTTGCAGAGATCGAACCGACTTGTTCAATCGCTTTAGAATCAGACGCAGGTTGAGCAGTTGCTTTAATTTCAGCAACCAAAGATTTAACTGCAATATCAATACCGCGTTTCAGGTCCATTGGGTTCATACCCGCTGTCACTGACTTGATGCCTTCGTTCAAAATTGCTTGAGCCAATACAGTTGCAGTGGTTGTACCATCACCTGCGATGTCATTGGTTTTAGAAGACACTTCACGAACCAGCTGAGCACCCATATTTTCGAATTTATCTTTTAGGGTGATTTCTTTGGCAACCGTTACACCATCTTTGGTGATGTGCGGCGCACCGAAAGAACGGTCGATCACAACGTTACGGCCTTTAGGACCTAGTGTTACTTTCACTGCATCTGCAAGGATGTTCACACCAGCAATCATTTTGCTGCGCGCTGAATCACCAAATTTTACGTCTTTAGCTGACATTTTTGACTCCAAATACTTTTAATATCTTTTAAATTCTGATGAACATAAGACGACTTTAAACGGAAATTAAGCAAATACCGCTAAAATGTCAGATTCTTTCATAATAAGAAGTTCTTCGCCGTCAACTTTCACAGTTGTACCCGCATACGTACCGAACAATACTTTATCGCCAACTTTTACATCTAGTGCACGTACACCATTGTCAGTGATTTGACCATTACCTACAGCAATGATTTCACCTTGAGCTGGTTTTTCTGCAGCAGAACCAGGAAGTAAAATACCGCCAGCTGTTTTAGTTTCTTCTTCAACACGACGAATAACAACGCGGTCATGTAATGGACGAATGTTGCTCATATTTAACTCCATCAGACTAAGTCTTCTTTAGGTCACTGATGACGACTTAATTATTCCATGGGTCATCATCAAAAATTTTTGATGTCACTTTTATGGAGATGGAATAAAACGCTTCAAGGGCAAAAATGAAAAAAAATTGCTTTTTTTTAACGAATACTGATTTTTCGTCTATTTATTCAACATATCAGGCTTTAACAGAAAGGACTGGGTCACGTCATCGAATAAATACTGGGAAATTTTTCCTGATGCATCAATCAGATTAAAACTATTTGGCTCTTTTTTATGTAGCCGATGCGAGGCTGAAGTACCTGCATGTACATCATAAACAGGATGATCTGCCCCTAACTCAAAGATCAGGTTCAAATCATAAACCGCAGGTTGATGCAGATGTCCATGCAAGACTGCAAACAGGCCATGTGCTGCCCAAGCTTCTAAAGCAATTTTGGCCATCAATGGACTATCCTTAAAACCGCGCTTATTTTGAAAAGGCACATAGAACGGTTGATGGCTGACAATAATTTTTAATTTGGAAGAAGGCGCTTGGCCTAATTTCCGATCAATACGCTGAATCTGCTCAAGCGATAAATGCCCTTTGGTGTGATAGCGGCGCCGGATTGAGTTCACACCCACCAGATAAAAGTTGTCTGTTTCAAGTGTGGGTTCAAGTTCACCAAAAAAAAGCTGATAACGGGTAAATGGATTGAACAGCCGATTCCATAAATGATAGAGCGGAATATCATGATTACCCGGAATTACCAGATAAGGTGTCTCAAGCTGATCTAAAAACCGTTTACAGGCCAAAAACTGGCTTAAACGTGCGCGTTGGGTCAGATCACCACTGACGACGACCGCTTCCAGAGGATGAGTCTGACAGAACTGTCGAATTGCCTCTAAACACTCGGGTTTTTCTGTCCCAAAATGCAGATCAGACAGATGCAGGATCATGCGGCACCCTTACACTCAGGCTGTTTTTTAAAACAGAAATATTGAGGGGCGGCGCCATTTCTACGATTTCGCCATCAATCGCCACCATCAATTTCTTGGATCTAGATTCGATACGGACTTGATCGGCTGCAAAACTGTAAACATCCGAAGCCTGATCAATCTTGCCACGAACCAACTGATACACAAGCTTAAATAAAGTTAGCTTATCACTTTTAGAAACCACTACTCCTGCGACTTTACCCTGCTCTGCTGCTTTGGCAATCTGCATTTTCATATCTGCCAGTTGCAAGGGATTGTTGCCAAAAAAGATCAGGGGTGTTTTTACCGGATATTTCTTGTGATCTACCCAGATTTCCAGTTTCAGTTCCTTACGGTCGCGAATCAGCACATCCAGTGCGGAAGTATAGGCATGTAACGGCAATCGACCAAACCGCCGGTTATAATCTTCACGTTTTTTGATAAATAAGGGATACAGACCCAAACTGGCATTATTCAGATAAATATCCTGATTAATTTGGGCTACATTGATACGTTTAGATTGTCCCGTGGCAATCACTTTAGCGGCTTCAATTAAATCCAGGGGAATATCTAATAATTTGGCTACATAATTAAAAGTACCCAAGGGTAAAATTCCGACAGAAATTTGCGTATTCAATAAATGTTTGGCGACTGTATTTAAAGTACCATCCCCACCTGCTGCCACCACGATGCCTGCTTCATCCGACGCTAAATGTCGTGTCAACACCTCCGCCATAACGTGATCAAATTGCTGTGAATCATTGATTTCATAAGCTTTAGTCTGATAACCTTGCGCTGAAAATATTTCAGTCAGTTGTTCATAGATCCCTTCTGGCCCTTGTATGCGAAAACCAGCATTATGATTATAAATAAGCGATAAGGGTTTAGATTGATTAGACATTTTTCGCACAACTTTATGAAGCCTATTGGCATTTTGTCCAATTCATAGACAATTAACAGTAGCTTTATGTAAAATTCAAATGGCAACCATTTATTTAATCAATAACGAATATGAGACGTGCTATAAAATTAATAAATTGATTTTATTAATAATTTTTAAAATAAATACCACACATAATTAAAATGAATAACCAAGGTAATTCAAATATTTAGTTTTATCTTATTGTTTTCATTATATTTACAAATAAAATAGCATTATATGCCAAAAGAAATCTAGTGCTTCTTTGGTCTTATTTTTTTTATCATTTTATGCTTTAATACAGCCACTTTTTTTCATATATCATCCGGGCAACATTTTTATTGCTCGGATTGTACTTTGTACATCCTTTTTGTACACATTTGAGATAGGCCTCACCATGACCCAAGTGAACGCACCAGAATTCGTTCGTCACCCTAAGCTTATTGCTTGGGTGGAAGAGATTGCTAAATTAACAAAACCAGCAAAAATTGAATGGTGTGACGGTAGCGCAGAAGAATATCAACGTTATATCGACTTGATGATCGCTAACGGCACAATGCAAGCACTGAATCAAGAAACTCATCCTGGTTCTTATCTTGCGAATTCTGATCCTTCTGACGTTGCTCGTGTTGAAGGTCGTACTTACATTTGCTCTGAAAACAAAGAAGACGCTGGCGCAACCAACAACTGGGAAGCACCTGCTGAAATGCGCGCTCGCCTCAACGGTTTGTTTGATGGTTCTATGAAAGGTCGTACTTTGTACGTTGTGCCTTTCTCTATGGGGCCTTTAGGTTCTCATATTGCACACATCGGTATCGAATTAACAGATTCTCCTTACGTTGCTGTAAGCATGTCTAAAATGGCTCGCATGGGTAAAGCTGTTTATGACGTTCTAGGTACTGATGGCGAATACGTTCCATGTGTACATACTGTGGGCGCTCCGCTAGAACAAGGCGAAAAAGACGTTGCATGGCCTTGCAACCCTGAAAAATACATCGTGCATTATCCAGAAACTCGTGAGATCTGGTCTTACGGTTCTGGTTACGGCGGTAACGCATTGCTTGGTAAAAAATGCCTGGCTTTACGTATTGCATCATTTATGGGTCGTCAACAAGGCTGGTTAGCTGAACACATGCTGATCCTTGGCGTGACGAATCCACAAGGCGAAAAACACTATATCGCAGCGGCATTCCCATCTGCATGCGGTAAAACAAACTTCGCGATGTTGATTCCACCAGCGGGCTACGAAGGCTGGAAAATTGAAACTGTAGGTGACGATATTGCTTGGATCAAACCAGGTGAAGATGGTCGCTTATATGCAATTAACCCTGAAGCTGGTTTCTTCGGTGTAGCGCCGGGTACAAATACCAAGACCAACCCGAACTGTATGGCAACATTAACTAAAGATGTGATCTATACCAACGTTGCTGTAACTGACAACGGCGAAGTATGGTGGGAAGGTCTTTCTAAAGAAGTACCTGCTAACCTGACCAACTGGAAAGGTCAACCTCACACTGGCGAAGAAAAAGCTGCGCATCCAAATGCTCGCTTCACTGTTGCTGCTGGTCAATGCCCTTCGATTGACGCTGACTGGGAAAATCCAGCAGGTGTTCCAATTTCTGCGTTCATCTTCGGTGGTCGCCGCGCGGACACAGTGCCTCTAATTTCAGAAGCATTTGACTGGGTTGATGGTGTTTACAAAGCTGCAACCATGGGCTCTGAAACCACTGCTGCTGCTGTTGGTCAACAAGGTATTGTTCGTCGTGACCCGTTCGCGATGCTTCCTTTCGCTGGCTACAACATGGCGGATTACTTCACGCACTGGTTAGAAATGGGCGAGCAAGTTGCTGAGAAAGCTGAAGCTGCTGGCAACAAACTTCCTGGGATCTATAACGTGAACTGGTTCCGTCGTGACGCTGAAGGTAACTTCGTATGGCCTGGTTTCGGTCAAAACATGCGCGTTCTTGAGTGGATCATTGACCGCTGTGAAGGTCGTGCAACTGCTGTTGACACACCAATTGGCCGCGTTCCAACTTATGAACAATTGAACTGGACTGGTTCTGACTTTACTAAAGAACAATTTGACCTTGTGACTGCTCAAGATAAAGATCAATGGATCAAAGAGCTTGAAAGCCATACTGAATTGTTTGACAAGCTGGGTGAGCGTTTACCGGAAGCGTTAAAAACTCGTCAAGCAGAACTTATTGCTGCGGTTAAATCTGCTTAATTGCTGATTTAATTCCAAAAAGGTCGCGTAAGCGGCCTTTTTTATTAAATGGATAAACAATTGATCACAATTGACCAGAGCAGCAGTTGAAGCAAACTATGGCATAATTAGCGCAAGACTTCAGGAACTATAAATATGAAAAGAACAACAGTCATTTTAGCTCTGGCTGCAAGCAGCTTCATGTTGAGTGCGTGTCAGACTGCACCACATCAGTTCAACGGAAAAAGTGGCTATGAAATTCTGGAACGTTCAGGCAATACAGCAACCTTGAGCTATACGCTTTCAGGACGACCAAGCCAGGATGAAAACCGCTTGCAAGCTGCCTGCAGACACGTATTAGGAAATTCCAAAACTTACAATATCCAGATTTTAAGCACCAATGAAATTTCCAATCCAACTGCGGAACAGGAAAATTATGGCCGCCAACTGGGTAATAGCCGCACGCAAATCAGCTTAAGCAATACGCCTGATTTACATAATAGCCAGAACCCGGGTGCACGCGAAGCCTTAGAAGCCCGCCCAACAACCATGCGCGTTATTCGTTATACCTGTTCTTAACATCTGATACTTAGTTACTTAATCAGAGTAAGACAATCAAAAAGGGCTAACTGCCCTTTTTGATTGTCCAACTTTAACGTGTTTTATAGAAACTGACATTACGAAATTCTGGTGATTCATCCAGGTCTGGCCAGGTCGTCGCGCTACGTTCATCCAGCTTTATATACTTTGGATGACTAAAATTTTTGACTCGACTGTCTGCCACCCATACTTCAGGTGCAAATTTTAAAAATTCATCCAAGAAAAAACGGTTACACTGGTCATAGAGCACATCTGCGGCTAATAAAATATCCACCTTCTCTGCCTTATATAGGTCATCCAGATATTCAAGCTCGACATCATTTAGCTCTGCATTGGCACGACAGGCATCCAGACTAACTTGATCGATATCACAGCAGATCACACGTTTTGCACCTGCCATTTTCGCCGCAATGGCAACTACGCCCGATCCCGCCCCAAAATCCAAAACTACTTTGTCTTTAACATGATGCGGCTCTGCCAATAGCCACTGCGCCATCGCCAAGCCTGAGGCCCAGCAAAAGATCCAGTATGGTGTATCATTCCAAATGCGACGAATCACCTCATCATCCAGCTTATCTGTTGGGAATACTGGCGGAATCAGCCACAGGGAAATGGGTGTATCCGGCAATTGCTGTGCATGTAGCTCACAGTGTGGAATCACATCATGCAAGGCTTTTAGTAGATGTTCTGGGGCTTGAGGGAGTCGGAAGGTGCAGCTCATTAGATTTCTTTTAATTAGTATTAATGTCTTTGAAGAATCTCCCCTAGCCCCTCTTTAAAAAAGAGGGGGAAACTCCATCCAAAAATAGTGATCAGAGTTCCCTCCTTTGAAAAAGGAGGGTTAGGGAGGATTTGATTAACCTAAAGCTTTTTCAGCAGCTTCAACCGTTTGACGGATTAAAGTGGTAATCGTCATTGGACCTACACCACCCGGAACTGGTGTGTAAGCAGAAGCAATTTCTTCAATGCCAACAAGTTGGATATCACCTACCCCACCGCCATCACGTGGATGGAAACCAGCATCAACAACCACTGCACCTTGTTTGATCCAGTCTTTTTGAATTAATTCTGCTTTACCTACCGCACCGACAATGATATCTGCTTGCTTAACAAAGCTTGCAAGATCTTGAGTACGTGAATGGCAAATGGTTACGGTTGCATTCGCTTCTAGCAGCATCGCAGCCATTGGTTTACCCAAAATTGCAGAACGACCTACAACTACCGCATGTTTACCCGCGATTTCAATGTTGTTCTCTTTCAGGATAGTCATAATACCCGCAGGCGTCGCTGAACCATAGGCTGCCTCACCCATTGCCATACGACCATAGCCCAGGCAAGTGACACCATCTACGTCTTTTTCAAGCGAGATTGCATCGAAACAGGCACGCTCATCAATTTGCGCAGGAACCGGGTGCTGAAGCAGAATACCGTGCACATCAGGATTTGCATTTAATTTTTCAATTTCAGCCAATAATTCTTCAGTTGTGGTTTCTTTAGGAAGTTCCACTTTGAGTGAATCCATACCAACACGGCGGCAGGCATTGCCTTTCATGCGAACATAAGTTGCAGATGCGCCATCGTCACCTACCAAAATCGTCGCAAGAATTGGAGTACGACCTGATTTTGTTTTCAGCGCTTCTACGCGAGTAAACAAGTCAGCTTCAATTTGCTTCGCCAATGCACGACCGTCTAGAACTAATGCCACGGCACTTCTCCCAAGTGTTGATATGAATCAATTTTGCACATTCTACATGAATAATTTAAATATTTTCCGCCAGATGATGTTTTTATGCGCATACAGATGAATACACTATTGTTTTTTTTTCTGAGCTTGCTAATATACGCATCAACAAGACGCGGCGGGGTGGCAGAGTGGTCATGCAGCGGACTGCAACTCCGTGGACGCCGGTTCGATTCCGACCTCCGCCTCCATCTTGTTAAAGCCCGAGTGGTGAAATCGGTAGACACAGGGGATTTAAAATCCCCCGCCCACAAAGCGTGCCAGTTCGAGTCTGGCCTCGGGCACCATTCTTCTACTATAGAAAGATGGTGCAAATAAAGAACCCAGCGAAAGCTGGTTTTTTTTATGTCTGTAATTTAGTTAGTCAAAAAATAAGTAAATTAAATTTCCATTTAAAGTGTCATCATTAATCAGGCCCTCCTGCTCTGCTTTCTCAATATCATCCAGCTGAACGTAAATATCCTTGCAAATCCTGTTCCAGTTTTTGCTGGAAATGAATCGGCTCAATAATTTTCACGTATGGCAACCAGTAACGTACCAAAGGCAATAACTGCATTTCGTGACGAATCTGGCAACTGATCACTAACTCTCCAGTCTCGGCTTCCTGCTCAATCTGCTGTTCTGGAAATAAACGGCGCTCTTTAAAAAAAACCGTGACTTCAGGTTGTACCCTGATTAAGACCTGCTGCTTTTGCTGTCCAAACCAGATGCTGTCTTCATCTGCCAGCATTTTCAGCACTTCAGGATCATGCGCAAAGCTCTCCGCCTCAAAAACCAGCTCGAGCTGTTGTAACTGACTTAAGCGGTAAGTGCGCAGCTTGTTTTCACTCACAGCAGCCAAGTACCAGATGCCATGATGGTGAATCAGACGATAGGGCTGGATGATTCGCAATTGATCTGAATATTGCAGCTTAACCTGCTGACGTTTATAGATTGCGCCTGCAAGCAGCTTGAAATGCTCGGCAAACTGTTTGGCATCCTCAAAATGATAGCCTTTGGCAGAAAAAACCAGATTGGCGCGATCATCCAGCAATTCACGTAAAAAGGACATATCTAGTGCGGGATAAAGCTCACTGATCCCGGAAAGCTGGGCAAAGGTCTGGATATCCTGCAATTTAAAGCGCCCTAAATAAGAGGGTTCCAGATAATATCGTTTCTGCTCATCTTGAAGTAAGGGCAAGTAAGAGCCTAGACGATCAAAATCACGCTCAATGGTGCGGGTGCTGACCTGAAATTCTGCAGCTAGCTCTGCAGCCCGGAGTTGATATCCGACATTTAATTTGGTCAAAATTCTGGCTAAACGCTCTGCAAGACGCTCATGTGTTGAAGCTGGGCGCTTCATAAATCCCCACTTAATACATTCACATGTACTTATTTATCGCTAGATACTTAATGATTATACTAAATACCAATAAGTGAATCATATTAGGACAAAGTCTAAGATATTTTTTGAGATCAGATCTTGACCCTTTATTCCCCTCTAAAAATACAAGATCTTATTTGGATTTTCTGGATGCTTTCTTACTTGAAGGACGATTCTGGAGCGTTAATCTTTCCATATAACGCTCCAAATGCAGCATCGCTCGATACATTTTATGTAACTCTGCCCAACTCATGCTTCCGCAAATAATCATTTTATGAATACGTCGTAATGCTCTTAAACTATGTTTTGAACTGTATGCTGTTGAAATAATTTTCATCTTATTTTCCCTCTCACATTCATGTGAATGTTTAACCATTTGGTCGGAATTATCAATAGATGCAATTTACGTGTCACAATTGACAGGTTGTGTCGAACAGTTAACATTTTTTAATTTTTATTCAAAATTTTATATATTTATTTGTAATAAGATTTTACTCAAAATTAAAAAAGCCAGTAAAATTACTGGCTTTTTTAAATCATTTATCTCGTATTAAATAATTTCAACCACAACTTTACCTACATGTTCTCCCGTATCCATTGCGGCATGAGCATCGTGAATTTGATCAAACTTAAACGTTTTATAGATCATCGGCAGACATTCGCCTTTTGCCCATAATGGTGCAATCTGCTCTTTCAGACCTTGTGCAATTTCCGCTTTTTCAGCCGTGCTACGTGCACGCATGGTCGAACCCGTAATGGTCAGACGTTTCATCATGATAGGACCTAAATTAACCTCTTTGGCTTTACGACCGCCCAAAAAGGCGATATACACCAGACGTCCATCACGACGCAGCAAATTCAGGTTCCGCTCTAAATATGGCCCACCCACCATATCCAGAATGACATCGACTCCGCCATTGTCAGTTGCTTCATTAATCACTTGCTCAAAGTCTTGCGTCTTATAGTTAATCGCATAAGTTAACTCTGAAATAGCTGCAACCTTGTCATCCGTACCGACAGTCGCAAAGCTTTTAATTCCAAGTGCTTTACATAACATTAAAGCAGTAGTGCCAATGCCGCTGCTCCCGCCATGAATCAGCACGGTTTCGCCTGCTTTGGCCTGCCCCATCTGGAACACATTGGCCCACACGGTAAAAAAGGTTTCAGGAATGGCTGCCGCCTGTGTAAAGCTTACACCTTCCGGAATATTCAAGGTCTGGCTTTCTGGTACGACACAATATTCTGCATAACCGCCACCATTGGTCAGGCCACAGACTTTATCACCAACTTTAAACTGGCTTACCTCAGTACCGACTGCAATCACTTCACCCGCGACTTCAAGGCCCGGGACTGGTGTTACGCCTTTTGGCATTGGATACAAACCTTGACGTTGCAAAATATCTGGACGGTTAATTCCGAAAGCATGGACTTTCACCAGAACTTCATCTGCTTTGGCTTCGGGGATTGCAACCGTTTCATAAGCCAATTTATCGATATCACCCGGTTCTATAATAATAATCTGTTGCATGCTTGCTTGTGACATATATTTCCCTGCTTATTGAATATTCAAGATACTTGGCTTTATTTGAACATAGTTAAGCTGAGGAATGAAGCCAAGTCGGACTTATGTATAATCAAGTCACTATTCAAAAAATTGATAGGAGATGGATATGAGCGAGATCATTGAGTATAACGAGAATAATTACAGTAATTTTGAATGGTTCGAAGGTTTTGCAGTCATTCGCTTTTATGCCGAATGGTGTAAACCTTGTATTCAGAATTTTCCGGTCTTTAATGAACTGGCAGCGCAATATGCTGAAAGCAAGCCCGAAATCAAATTTGGCAAAGTAAATATCGACCAATCTCCAGTATTAACCTTGCGCTATCATGTTTATGGCCTGCCTTCTACGCTGATTTTTAAAAATGGCACAATCATTAAAAGGATTGCTGGCGCAAAAAGTCTAACGGAGATAAAGACGATTCTATCTCAATCCCTAACTGATTTTTCTGAATAATTAAAGCATACATATCTGAAGATAAACTGTAGAGAAAATTTCGTTTTTACCCCTCGGTAAAATCCGGACTTGGTAATTAACCACGGCTTTTATACTCTTTGACCATCCGATCACTGACATCTTCCGGATAACACAAAGGTGCATGCCCACCCGCCCGATTATATGCACTACGTTTACCATAGCGACTGCCATTACTGGCCGTATTGTAAGGACATGGACAATTCCCCGGATAACGATCAATCGACTGCTGGATAATTTTTTGCTTAATTGCATCTGTACTGGTCGCCTGTTTAGCGTCCACCCCAAAAGCCAAACACAACCCGATTAAAATAAATATTTTTTTCATAAACACCCCTCAATATTTGTATTATATCGAGAAGAAATTTAAGTGAAAGTTCAACATTCACACGGCTGCACATTATTTACATACTTAAAAGCATCCAAATAAAAAACCCGCTTTACAGCGGGTTTTTTAAATCGACTCAGTCTTATAATCGAACCAATTCTACAATTTTATCAGCAAGCTCTTCGACTGCTTCCATAATTAAAGTGGTGTCCGTACCTTCAGCAGTATCGGTAATCACCACCACACCTGTTTCACGAAGCAATGCAACTTGTGTAACATCAAGACCCGCTCTGGCAATTGCCACGATGCCTTGCTGAATCAATAAACTTTCAAGTGCCTGAGCATTTTCCAAAGCTTTTGCCGAGACAGTCAGCGCAGCAGGTTTTTGCCCCAAACGCGCAGCACGCACTTCAGCAGTCACGGGCTCATCATGTGCAGACCATTCAACTGATTCTTCCACCATACCTGCACCAATCGTCACGTTATTTAAACGATCAATAAAGATAAATGAACCGGTATAACGGCTGTCTTGATAACGGTCAAAGACCACGGGCGCATCAAATTCAACAGTCACATTGGCAATCGCATTCAGCTCAAGATTTTCGACCTGAACTTTCTCCAGTGTGTTGACGTTGGTACGGTAATGAATCGCTGTCACTTTTGCAGGAACAGTCTGTGTACCAATCTTAATGTTGTACAGCTTGCCAATCACCAGCGCTTGATCTGCCATCCACACCACAGTCGCTTGAACTGAACGAGAAATATTTGGAACCGCTTGATCGGCACGAATTAATACGTTACCACGTGAAATATCAATTTCATCGTTGAGCGTTAAAGTCACCGCTTGACCTGCAACAGCATGCTCAAGATTGCCATCAAAAGTAACGATTTCTTTTACTGTTGATGATTTACCTGATGGTAAAGCCGTTACGGTATCGCCAACGTTGATATCACCAAGTGCAATCGTGCCGCAGAAACCACGGAAATCGAGGTTTGGACGGTTGACATATTGCACAGGAAAACGAAAATCTGCTTTTGCCGAAGTACGGTTAATTTCTACCGACTCAAGCGTACCCATCAATGTTTCACCGGTGTACCACGGTGTATTGGCGGACTTGTTCACCACGTTATCGCCATTCAATGCAGAAATTGGCGTAAAGATGATGTTCGATGGTTTACGATCACCCAACTGCGCAACGAATGCTGCATATTCTGCCTGAATTTCATTGAAGCGGGCTTCAGAGAAGTCCACCAGGTCCATCTTATTGATCGCAACAACAATATTTTTAATACCAAGTAAGCTTGCAATAAAGGTATGACGACGGGTTTGAGTTTGCACACCATAACGCGCATCAATCAAGATAATCGCAAGGTCGCAGGTCGATGCACCTGTTGCCATGTTACGGGTGTACTGCTCATGTCCCGGAGTATCGGCAATGATGAACTTACGCTTTTCAGTCGAGAAATAACGATAAGCGACATCAATGGTAATGCCCTGCTCACGTTCTGCCTGCAGACCATCTACCAGAAGTGCCAAGTCAGGTGCATCGCCTGTGGTACCAACTTTTTTCGAGTCACGGGTGACGGCTTGCAATTGATCTTCATAAATCAATTTTGAATCGTAAAGCAGTCGACCAATTAGAGTCGATTTACCATCATCTACGTTACCGCAAGTCAGGAAACGCAACAGGTCTTTATTTTCATGTTGTTTCAAATAGCCCAAAATATCTTGGCTAATCAGTTCTGATTGATGAGACATTGCCCAAAGCTCCACATATTCTTTAGAAATCGGTTTTGAATCCCTCTAAATCTCCCTTTATAAAAGGGAGACTTCCTCCACTTTTAAGCCCCTCTTTCTCAAAGAGGGGTTTGGGGAGATTTTTAGGGGGAGATTAAATTAGAAGTAGCCTTCCTGCTTCTTCTTCTCCATCGAGCCTGCTTCATCATGGTCAATCATACGACCCTGACGCTCAGAGCTGGTTGCCAAGAGCATTTCTTGGATAATTTCCGGCAAGGTATCTGCAGTTGATTCAACTGCACCTGTTAATGGATAACAACCTAAAGTACGGAAACGTACCGATTTCATTTGTGGAACTTCACCTTCTTTTAAAGGCATACGTTCGTCATCAACCATAATAAGTGTACCGCTACGCTCAACCACAGGACGTTCTGCAGCCAGGTAAAGTGGCACAAGTGGAATACTTTCCAAATAGATGTATTGCCAGATATCCAACTCGGTCCAGTTTGATAACGGGAATACACGAATACTTTCACCTTGATTCACTTTACCGTTGTAAAGGTTCCAAAGTTCAGGGCGTTGGTTTTTGGGATCCCAACGATGTTTATCATCACGGAATGAATAGACACGCTCTTTGGCACGAGATTTTTCTTCATCACGGCGCGCACCACCAAAAGCAGCATCAAACTTGTATTTATTTAAGGCTTGTTTTAAACCTTGGGTCTTCATGATGTCAGTATATTTTGAACTACCATGATCGAAAGGATTGATGCCTGCCTCGACTCCTTCTTTGTTTTGATGCACGATCAAATCAAAACCATGTTTTTTTGCCATGTTGTCACGGAAAGCAATCATGTCTTTAAATTTCCAACCCGTGTCTACATGCAGTAGCGGGAATGGAAGTTTGGCTGGATAAAACGCTTTCAGTGCAAGATGCAGCATGACTGCTGAATCTTTACCAATGGAATAAAGCATGACTGGATTTTCAAATTCAGCTGCTACTTCACGGATAATATGAATACTCTCAGCTTCAAGCTGTTTGAGATGAGTAAGTCTTTCCTCATTTAACGACATGGACAACACCAGCTTAGAAAAACGTGTACTTATGACACTTTTGAAAATTTATATTCATTATAGTGATTTACTTATCTTAGCCATTGCTTGTTTTATGATATTGATATATCAAAAGCTCATATAAAAATTCACTAATAACAAATATCAGTTTTTATGAATCAATAATGAACGTCACCACATCTGACTATTTTTGCTGTATTAATTTTTAAAATCACCCATAAAAGTATAGATAAATAATCTAAAGTAGTGGTTTCCAAGATGCTGAAAAATTAATAGAGTAGGCTAAATTCTCCCTTTGATATATTTTGCTTATGGCTTATAGCGCTTTTGATCTCTCCACTCTAAAAACTCGCCTAGAACAAGCAGAGCTTGCAGGTTACATTTATCAGCATCAGCAACACATTTTAGTCTTACAAGAACCTTTCAGTGAAGACGGCAAGCCTTTAAATATCTATTTGCAACATGAATTGACTGCCGACCAGATCGGATTACAGTTTGGTCTGCGTTTGCAAGAAGGTCATTGGGAATTCCTACTGGGTGTGACGTATAGCAACCAGAATGCAGCTTATGAAATCGGTACGGGCAATCTCAAGGGTGATCAAAAAGCCTTTAACCTACTCTATGCATTTTACAATTACCCTAAAGCATTCTATCTGGTGGCGTTGCCTTTAACCAGCAATAGCCAGATGCTGGAGCAGACTTTGGAACAGCAACTTTTCAGTCAGCCGAATCTGCATTTTCTGGATACTGCGATCAAGGTGAACCCGATGGGTGAACAGATCACATGGATAAAAAACTATATTCTGCAACAGACTCTGGATATGAAAGTCCGGATTCAGACTGCCTTACTCTAAGTCTTTAAGAAAGAAATATAGAGATACTAAGGCACAGTATTTCTATATTTCTCAGAAAAACCAATCCACACAACCTTAAAATTCACACAACATATTGAAAATAATTAATTTTTTAGCAGATCCTAAATAAACTTATAGTTTACTATTAACTTTAATAGTTCAATAACTATTAAATACATAATATATTCAATCCTTGTTTATAAGGTTTTTTGTTATTTTTTTGCATACAAAATTAATAATTACTGCTATCGTTATAGCATCAGAGGCTTCCTTACACTTTTCCTAAAACATAATTATAGAGATAAAAAATGTGGGAACTGTTTACTCATCCGTCAAATATCGTATTTAGTATCAGCCTGAGTCTGATGCTGATGTTTGCTGCACTGGAATGCATATTACTGCTGCTCGGTGGCGGCTCGCAGAATATGTTAGAACAGTTTTTGCCTGAAGACCCCCTGCAACCAGAAATTAATCCAGATCAACATCCCGGCTTTTTCACCAAAGTATTTGACTGGTTATATCTGGGACGTCTGCCTTTATTTATCTGGCTCATCATTTTTCTGACCAGTTATGGCCTGAGTGGCTTATTGATTCAGGGAATATTTGAACGCCTGACCAGCCAGCTCTTCAATGTATGGCTAATTTCCCCAGCCTGTCTGTTTCTGTGTATGCCGATAGTGCGCTGGCTTGCCATGGCTGCCAGCAAGCTTATGCCTCAAGATGAAACTTCTGCCATTTATAGTGACGAGCTTATTGGGCGTACCGCAATCATTATTCTGGGTGATGCCAAAGTCAACTCTCCTGCACAAGCCAAAGTCCGGGATCAGCATGGCCAGACCCATTATGTTTTAGTCGAACCAGAAACCAATCAAATTTTAAATCAAGGTCAGAATGTCGTACTGACCCATAAAACCAAAAATGGCTTTCAAGCCACTGCACTCTAATTTTATTCAGCCAGAACCAAACTGAGACTTTATAATAATGTTAACTTTTGATTTATATAATATTTTAATTATTTCTGGAATTATTTTTGCAGCACTGGTGACCTTCGGTCTCATCATTGCGCGCCTATACCGCCGCTCCAGTAAAGAAATCTCCTTTGTGCGTACCGGTTGGGGTGGTGAAAAAGTGATAAGGTCATATTGAAAGTGTTAATAAAAAGGTCATATCAAAATAATTAATTAAAGTGTTAATTCAATTAAGAACAATTAAAGTAAAAAAGACACCAATTAAGGTGTCTTTTTTATTTCTTTTTGGGATATTTTATAACACTTTATAGTTAACAATTTTGATTTGACATTACACAAATAAGGGGTAAAATATATATTATGCTTTAAAAAGGTAATGTTAAATTCATGAAAACAAAGCCCATTTCACTAAATATCTTTTTAAGGGATTGTCAGTATGAAATATTTGGTTCAGACAATATTAGAATCTTGTCTGAACAAAGACCTGAGCATCAAGAGTATTCAGACTTCCCCCAACTAATTAATTTAGACAACATTGAAACAAGTATTGAATTCAATTTATTCTTAATTGAAAAATTTCGCTTTAATAATTTTTCTTCAAAAAAAATTAAGCGAGGAAAATATATAACAAAATTAAGAATTAAAAGCTTAATAACCTCATTAACTGTTTTTTTAAATTGGTTGACCGAAAATAATGTTAATTGGAAAGATGAATCTTATATAGATGATGAAGATCCAATTAACTTGTTTAAAAGATATTTAATAGATCGAATCACATCAAAAGAAAATCATATTGAATATGATTCAGCAAACGCATATTTACGTGATGTCAAAATGCTTTATGAATGGGCAGCTCATAATCATATTGTTAATCGCCTACCATTTGAATATTATGCAGATTATTATGTTAATGATAAATCCAAGAAAATCACATCAAAATTAGCATCACCCATTCAGGTTATTTCATCAACCATATCTATCCCCAATAAATATAAAGGAATAAAAAGAAAAGTTTTAAGTGCATATACACCTACAGAATATAACCTTCTCATTAATTCTAAATACTGTCAAAATCAAGGCAGACAAATTTGGATTAAATTAGCAAAAGAATATGGGCTAAGAAGAACAGAAATTATCAATATAAATGAAGATATATTGGATGAAGATAAACATGGCTTATACACAGTTATTGGTAAATTTAGCAAACAAAGAGAAATCTATTTTAAAGAACCAATTTTGAAAGAAATTTCAAAATATTGTAATAGTGATGCTAGAAAACTCGCATTGCAAAAGCATTATGAAAAGAATAAATATACAACCGAACCACCATTGTTTTTAAATAATCGCGGCGAAAGAATATCACATTCGACTATCACTAATATTATTTACCCTGTAAAAGCGGAATTAAAAGAAGCTGGATTTAAATTTAATAAAACTTTCCATGATCTAAGATCTACTTATGCAGTTGAACGAGTGATAGAACTGTTGAAACAAGGCGAGGATTGGGATCATATTGAATTCGTAATTACAGACGAACTAGGTCATAGCTTGTTCACAACAACTAAGAAATATCTTAATACTAGAAGTGCCAGAGAAAGTTGGATTTCTCAAAGTGGTATCGGTGAAGCTTTAAAATCGAATGGCATTTTTGGTGATGCAGAAGAAAAGGAAATTTTTGATGACTTTCTATGATTATGTAATGAGATTCATGAATGAGTATGATCATGTCTTGAATGCAGAAAAGACAATAATTAGATATTGCTTTGAAATTAGAAAGTTAGCTGATAATTTACCGATTGAGTTTAGAAATGAACTAAACAGAGATATTGATTTGTTGATCAATGATCAGAGCTATCTTCTTGAACTAGAATTGAGGCTTCATTCAGAATTTTCTGAAATTTATAAAAATAGATTTTCCTTTATTTTAAAGGTTTTATCACATTATAGCGATAAAAAAATTACGAGGACATCCTCATTTTTTATTGGAGATAATGAATTTAGAGCTATAGAGCTATATGCTTTAAATAAATGTCTTACAGTTGAATTAATAGATCTATTATCTAAGCTGTATCAAAAACTATCTCCAAAATCACAAAAAGCACATTTTAAGTCACTACGGAAAATCATTCTTGATTCTAATCAATTAAGTGTTTCAAAATCCTTAGAAGAACTCGCTAACCGTATCGAATCTAATATTGAGACAACAGTAAATACGCGATCTACAATTAATAAATTACGAGGAGAAAAGGTCACAATTGAATTATCTGGAAGTCCACATGACATTACAAGGTATTATAAATTAAACCCTATTGTTCTTTCACAATATCAAAAAATTCAAAAAAAGATAACGAATAAAACTGAGATTAGACGCTTTCAGAGGTTTACGACTGCTTTAAATAATCACTGTGATAGATACCCTACTGATGAAGCTCTGATTAAAAAACATGGTTTACTTGCATTAGTAGTTAATGATTATGAAGTCTTAATTAAGCTTAGATCATATTTAAACACTAAAATTTTTAAATATGTTGTCTATATTGTCGAAATATTGACTGGTGAAGAATTTAACTATGCCAAATATGATAATAAATGTTTATATATACCAACAAAGTACGGCAACATGTCAACAGTTCGTCTTAACGTACTTTATGCAAAATCTGAAAGATTTGCCAAAGAATTTTATAATTTCTTTAAAAAATATATTCAAGATATTAAATATCATGATGCCAATGAGGTATCGCTTCAAAGCAATATATCAATATTAAAATATATATTTAATACTTTTTCTACTGAAAAAGCACTTGATGAAAATGGGCTTAATATCTTATCTGCTGATAATCATTCACATTTCAGAGTCATTAAAGCAAGAATTAATGATTTAGCTTTAGAGGGAAAAATTCAACCAGTTACTCAAAATGGTTATTATGCTGTTTTAAAATGGTTTTGCATTCAAACAAAACAGAGATATATAAAAGATTATGATCAAGCAGTATCCCAAAGTAAATTTCTTGCTAGTCAAGATCTTCTTACGAGAAGCTATACTCAAAAAGAGTTAATGATTATTCTTAATCATGTAATTAATGCTATTAAAGTTAATAAAGATGATTATAGTAGATTAATGGTGGCTTATTTTGCACTTATTCAAATTACTACTGGTTTAAATATTTCCACTTTATGCAGCCTTCAAGATACAGAAGATCATATTCATATTGATGACAACAATGAAAATATTTTCTATTTTAATTTCATAAAGCCAAGAGCTGCACATAATACAGAAACTCATGTTTACTTTAAAAATACAGAAGACAAAATACTCTATTTATACTTATATGTCCGTGAAAAACTGAGGAAACAAGTTATTGAGAAGGCTATAAATCCTGCGTTTAAAACAGATTATTTTTTTGTTTTTTTATCAAAATCAGGAGAATTACAAGTTGCCAACCATACAAATATTATAAAAAAAGTCAATGAGTTGCTTGCAGAAGATGGATGCCACATTCGTTATAACTCTAAGCGAATTCGTAAAACTGTTTCCAACAGAGTCTATAAAATAGTTTTGAAAAAATTCTCTGTTTATCGAGAATTAGTCCATCATGATTTTGATGTGTTTGTGCGACATTATGAGGAATTGAATATAGCTGAAAGTATCCAAAAACTGGATAAAGGTACAAAGGCTTTACAAATATTTCTCAAAAATAGGAAAATTAGCTTAGATACGCCTGAAATAAAACAGAATATCTCAGAAACAATTGAAATCGAAGATAGCAATATTATTCAATTTACCCCACTTGGTAATTGCTCTGAAGAACAGAATGATAATAAACCGATGTGCTCTGATTATTTAGCTTGTGTTTTCTGCAAAAACTTTAGTATTGTTAATAGTCAAGCTCAAATTCATAAGCTTCTAGATTTCAAGAATATCTGCATATCACAAATGAAGGAAATTTCTTCCTCATATAATTCTGACTCTTCAACTGGTATTGCAATCAAAGAGTTTAATAGTCGTGTTGATTATATTCTGAACTTATTAAAACAGAATGACTCTAATTTATATAGTATCTCTGTAATTAATTACGAACCAAATCAATTTTTCTCCCTATAGGTTTTATAATGTCTGAACTCAATCATGTTCTTGAATCTATCACTATTATAGATGGTGAAGGCAATATATCTTTTAAAAATTATAGTCCTAATTTATTAGCAGAATTAAACAATAGAATTATTTTCAAAAACCCTCAAAGAAGAGATAGTCTGCATCTAGTAAGCTTCAATGATAATAGATGGATTATACGAGATGAAACTAAAATCGTGTCATTCGCTTCATTAACCCAAGAACTAGAATATGAACTTAAAGCAATATTTTTAAGTTCAGTTTTTATCGGAAGAAAAAGGAATTTCAAAAAAATAAAATGGAGTTCAATGGCTTCAAAATTTAATATATTAAAGTCTTTCGCACTAACTTTAATGGATAATAAATTAAATTCGTTTACTGGTTTGAATAGTGTAAAACCATTAAATTTACAAGTAATCGCTAAATCTTTCTGCAATTCTTATGATACTAAATTGGACATTCTAGAAACCGTATGTTTTACATTAGAAAACTATAATTTAATTACACCAGAAACCTATGACACACTAATTTCAAGCAGATCTAATGAAAAAATTGACGATAAACAAATTTCTTCTTATAAATCTAATAGTTTTCCTATTATACCTGACCATGTTTTATTACAAACTTTTGATGCAATTGAAAAATATAAAAAACAATTCAATGAAAAATATAGATTATGGTCAAAATATAATGAAGAGGAAATTAAAAATATTAAAAAAGGAATTTATGAGGTTGAAAAAGGTGAATATTTATCTCGTAGAGAACATGATTCTCTAAATAGTGGAAATTTTATTGACTTTTTAAATAAATTTAGAAAGATCGTAGTTTTTAATACACTTTTATTTACTGGTATGCGCAAAGATGAAGTTAAGGAGCTTAGAAATACCAGTTTATTCGAGGATGAAGGGATTTTTTACGTAACTTCATCGTTAGGTAAAACTGTAGAAAATAGGTTGCAGCTTTCTTGGATCAGCTCGCAAGCTTGTAATGAAATGCTTAATCTTCTAGTCGATATAAATAAAAAGGTTAAACGTAGAGTTCAGGCTGTTATTGATACTAATAACCCTCTTTTTAATAAAGAATATATTACTCATTTGAAAACCAATCTAGCTGATGACAAAATATTTAGCTTTAATTACTCATTAAACTTATGCCGTTTTGATACTTTGGCTTACATTAAGAAAACTGAGATGAATAAAAACAATTCAGTTTTTAAGATTGCTGTAGATAAGCATGACATTGATCAACTTGAATTGTTAAACTGCAACTATAAATCTACAGTGAAAGGTTCAAATAACTATATGCTCAAATATGAGGAAGGCGACTATTTTAATTTTAGTCCACACCAATTTCGCCATACATTTGCCTATTTCATGATCTCAAATAATTTATGTACAATTAGAGAAATAAAATATCAATTCAAACATTTGCGAAGTTCAATGTCTTTTATCTACTCTCGGCGCGGTATTTATGCGGAATTAATTAACCATTCTAAGTCTATTGATGAAACTATTAAGATGAAGTCCCTTATGGGTTTTTCAAACTCTATAGCCCAACAACAAAGTGTGGGTGGTGGTGTTAAATTTATTTTAAATGCTCTAAAGCTTAAAGACTTTAAATACAATATTTCAGTAGATCCAATTGCATTTAAAAATCTTGATAAAATTAATACATATCTAACCCAGAACAAGGATTCAATTAACTTCTTACCTCATGGTTTTTGTATGAATGGTTCTGATTGTTCCCTAAAATCAGTTGCAGAACCTTTAAGCTGTATTAACTGTCATGGCTATGTCACTACTAATCAAAATCTTCCTTTTTGGAAGGGATTATTAGAGGATATTACCGTTAAGTTATCTAAGATGTATCAGTTACCTATTGATAGAAGAGAAAAATTCGAAAATTTAATTTTAAATCTTGAGAAAAAACGAAGCCAATTAATTGAAATTATTGGAAAAATTAGTAACCAGAAAATCTCTGTAAATGAAATTGAGGTAGTTTAAATGAAGTCGGATCTAAACAAAAATATTAATAGCTTAATAAAGTATTTGGAACTTAATTCTATTGAAGATTTAAGAGCATTGCCTATTGATAATGATTTAATAGGTAAAGTCGGCAATTATCTTTTAGAATCTAAAGAAAAGATCACTACCTCTAAAGTAGCTGATTTATTAAGTATCAATCGTGCATCTATCTATAATACCTACCCTAAATCCGCTCAATACTTACAAGCACTTATTGCTCAACAAAAAGCAATAAACAATCAAAAGAAACTGAGTAAAAAATTTAAACCTACTAAAAAAATTAATGAGCCAACGGAAGTTCTAAGCAAACTAGATAAAGAGCGAATAGAGAAATTTATGTCAGTTATAATGAGTCTTGAATTTCAGAAGAAAATACAGGAAAAACAGATTAATAATCTTAAATCTACTGTTGCAAGTTTACAATCTGAGATTCGTGAATATAAAAAATTGCTTGGAAATGAGTAATTTCAATCCATCCATTATAATTATGAGTAGACTACTTATTTCACTTTAAAACCTACCACTTAAAATTCTTAACGCTCAAAACAGCATGCTAAAAACTCATCAATAGGTTTATCTAAAACCGACAACCAGTCATGCAATTCTAATATATCAATTCTTCTCTCAAAGTTTTCGACTTTAGCTATGTATGATTGTGGCTTTTTTAAAGATGCAGCAAGTTCTACCTGAGTAATATTTTTCAACTCACGTATTTTAATTAATTCTTTGATCAAGTTTTTGTATCGAGGGTCATGTATTGAGCTCATAGCCCAAGATGTTGTACTATTAATGAAAATATCCCAAAATAGGATATTTATTCATTAATTTGTCAAATCGGTACATCTATATGTCTACAAATCATCAACTTAAAAGCTGTTTGTTTGATTTTTTGTCAGATAGGACATTCTCAGGTTATGAATTCAAGGACTTAAGGCAGCTTTTTATCTTCTTCTACCCTGAATTTAGTTCGAAGAGATATTATTCAAAAATCTATCAATATGTTAGAGAGTTAGTTTCATCAAATTTAATATTAGCTGATACATCTACTTGTACATATAAATACACTTCAAATTACACTCGATCAGAATTATTAAATTTTAAAGAATTGAATGAGTCAGATCAGATCAAAGGAAAACTACTACTAGAATATGATAGGGTTTTCTCAAATATGGATCAGCTACGTAATGAACTTCATATTTATGAATCGTATCTTGATAAATTCCCTGTACTTTCAGAAATTATTCAGAAATTTATCAATAAAAAACGAAATGAAATAAGTCTCTTACAGTGTGAGATACAAGCGATCAACAGTTTGTTAGAAGCTTGTTAAAACTCTAGGAAATCGTTTGAGTTATAAAAATTGTCGCAATTTGATTAATACAAAAGAACCTGACTTGCTTTAATCTGAGTTGAATGCAATAAAGAATAGATAGAAAGAAGCCTATTAGGCTTCTTTCTACAGGCATATTTAGCTGTACTAGCTCAAACCTGATCTGACAGTTACCCATTTTTTATTGTGCCTGTCAGGTTAAATTTGAGCTAAATTTTTCTCAGCCCAAATCCGTTTTCCATCAAGTAAAGCTTCAAGTGGTGTACGACCACAGCACATTTTTCCTTGATGAGTCCGTTCAGTATTATAGAATTTCAGCCAATCGTCTAGATCAACTTGCAATTCTTCCAATGAGCTATAAAGCTTCTTCCTAAACGTAATTTGATAGAACTCCTGCAAAATTGTCTTATGGAAACGCTCACATATACCATTTGTTTGCGGGGAAGCTGCTTTTGTCTTCGTGTGATCAATATCATTGACTGCCAGATACAACTCATAGTCATGTTGTTCTACCTTACCGCAATACTCAGTACCTCTGTCTGTAAGGATGCGAAGCATTGGTAAGTCCTGAGATTGATAGAATGGCAACACACGATCATTGAGTAAATCAGCCGCTGTAATCGGTGTTTTTGTTATATAGAGCTTGCAATGAACGACCTTGCTATAAGTGTCGATGAATGTTTGTTGGTAGATTCGTCCAACACCTTTGAGATTCCCGACATAAAAGGTGTTTTGCGCGCCTAAATAGCCTGGATGAGCTATTTCGATTTCACTACAAGCAACGTTATCCTCATGCTTACGTTCAAGTGCCGCAATCTGCTGATCATTTAATTCAATACCATCCTGTGCCACTTTAGCCTCAAGTGCTTTTAAACGCTTCTTAAAGTTCTCTAAATCGTGACGAAGCCATATAGAGCGAACCCCACTCCCTGAAACAAATACACCCGTCTTGCGTAATTCATTACTAGTACGGTGCTGACCATATGCGGGATATTGAATTGCGAAATCAATAACAGCCTGTTCAGTAGCATCATCTACACGGTTTTTAAATTTGGTACTCGACGGGACTTATTAATCAGTGCGTCAATATCACCAGACTTCACTAACTCTTGATAGCGATAAAATGTATCTCTTGAAACACCCATCACTTTGCATGCTCTGGATACATTCTGAAGCTCTTCAGCTAAATTGAGCAGACCTACTTTGTGTTTAATGATTTGATTGTTAGTATGCAACATAAGAAAGTTACCTTTGTTTGATTAAGATTTCGACACCTTTATCAAAACGGGTAACTTTCTCTTTTTCAAGAAGAATGTACGATCAAGTCTGAACTAATACAATTTAGCCGATTGATATAGTTTTAATAATTTCAAATATTTTTTTAAAATTTGAAAATTGAATTCCAGAAAAACCTGCATCCTTGTTTAAAATATATTCTGCAAAATTATTTTTGCTTAAAGCTATTGAACTTTGCCAGTCAAGATCATCAGCCTTAAAAACTCCGCTATCAATAATCACTTGTTTATCTGTTTTGCTTTTCTCTTGAGTCTGAAAATTTCCACACTTACTGTTACCGCTTTTATGAAATTCTAGACCATCAAATAATCGTCTTCCATGTTGATCTTCTTTCTGTAAATCAGAAGCAGGATAGTAATATTCAATAGATATCTGATCTAATTCTTCGCTTATCTTAGGGATACATAATGCATATACATTGTTTCCTAAATCAGTATAAAGATCTCCACCATACTCCTTCAAAATTGGAGGTTCGTCTCTATCAAATATGCCAATTATTTTTCTAGATTGAGGAACTTTCTTTAAGTTTTCTAACATAGTTTTCAATGCAGATGATCCCATTTTAAGCTCATCGCCATATTTAAGAAACTCTATATCAAGCTCATCATATTCTTCACTTAACTGCTCATACGCAGCTACCAAATGTTTCCAGTCAGTTTTTCCTTCTGTAATGATCAAAGGTTTATTGGAACGTAAAATTTCATCTTTGAGAATATTTAATTCTTCTTTATGTGCATTCGTAATATCTTGGAATAGGCTATAAGCCTTTGTAAATTCCTCAAAATCATCAGCTCTTTCAATAAGTACTCCATCTGGCATATTAACCATGAGGTAGTCATCTGTTTGAAAATTATTTGAAATTCCTGCAAGTAAGAAAGGCGAGTGAGTTGTAATAATAAATTGAACTTTTGGAAATAGCTGAATTAACTGTGGTAATACTTGATATTGAAGTTCAATATGCAAATGAAGATCCACTTCATCAATAATTACAATTCCCTGAATTTCGTGTACATCAATGCTCTTAGAAATGTGTCCTCTATCTGAATATTTAATAACAGTAGCAAAAATACCTAAAAGTGTACTTTGACCTGCTGATAAATTATCCAAAGTAGGTGAAAATACATTGCCTGAACTTTTTTCAATTAACTTAATACGGGAACGCCCTTGTCCCCTGAAGTTTAGATCTATAAAAATATTTTTTTGGACAATTTTTGAAATAATATTTTCAATATTTTCAATAGATTTTTTCAACAGCCTTAATGTTTCTAAATCTGTTTTCGTAGAAACATTACCTTCATGAAAAATTAGATCTGCTCTTGAGTCTAAAAATACCTCTAAAATCCATTGTTTTATATCATCAATAGATCTACGAACCAAAATCTCGCGATCTAATTGATTACTAAATCTTTTGATATCAACAAATTGTTCATTTTGTTTTATCGTTTCTCTATTTAGCCAATATGGAAGTTCATAACGATCTGAGGGGAAATAACAATATGAATTTGAGGAGAAATCTTTTTTAAATTCTGAATTTTCCGCAGTATCTGTTATTTCTTTAAAATTACCATCTTCATCAGAGATATTAATTCTTAATAAATTTTGAGTTTTTTCTCTTAGAAGGCTTGATGATATTTGACCATTTTTCTCAATATATTCATATCTATGATTATCTGTATTTTTATAGTCTATATAGGCAAATGCATAGCTCGAATCCACTCGCATATTGGAAGCACCAGAGATACGAAAATATCTATAGCCATTACCATTTTTGGGTAAAATATCGCTAAATGCCCTATTAGATAACTCATATAATGAATCTACTATGCTCGATAGTAAGGTTGTCTTACCTGTACCATTTTTACCGACAAGAATCAGGGTTTTAGGAGATTGATCAGGTTTAATTAATTGATTTGATGTAAGTTGGAGTTTTTCAATCGCCCCCATGTTTTCTATAAAAATATTATTTATATACATTTTCTACTCATTTAATTTTCTAAAATTACTGAATACTTTTTAAAGTTTTCCGCTTGCTCAAAAATTTCTTTATACACTTCATCATGATCAATCGGTGGATATCCAAATTCAGCAAGTAAAACAATCAGATCAACTTTTAGCTCAGCTCGAATATCTTCTCGATCATTCCAATCAGGATAGCTAGATTTGTCATCTACTACGGCTTTAACTGCTTTGGCTAGATCTAATAGCTGATCTTCAGGATAAGTGAAATCATATTTCACAGCCAAAGATTGAAGGATGTCATAGAAAGCTTTCTCTTCAATGCCAATCCCAAGATCGGCAAATGAGCCCATTTCTTGTTTTAAATCTTGAAGTAGATTCATAATTTCATTTGAAAAGTCTTCAAGAACACCACTGACTAAAATGCTGTCTTCTTTACGTTCGTTATAGCTATCAACCAAAGCTTTGAAGCGTTTGGAGAAATCAATAGATTTAGTTCTGTTTACCTGTTTGAATTTACCAATAGCTTTAGCTAATAATTTTTGCAACAGTTTAATCTTAGTGTTTGGGAGCTTAATTTTTTCTAGCTTAGCTAAGTAATCATCTCCGAAGATATCAATCTCACTAGACTCCTCTTCACCAATCTTAAGAATTTCGTCAACGCCATCCGCTTCTAAAGCGTCTGCAATCATCTTTTGTACTTGCAGATTCATTTGAGCAGTATCAGGAGCATCACCCTTCGTTAATTTAAACACGATAGAACGTACAGCTAAATAGAAGTGAATAAAATCTCGTTCATCCTGACTAATCTTTTCTGAGCCATTACAGACGTCATACGCTGCTTTTAAACGCTTCACAAGCTGCATAAAACGATGTTCTAGCTCTTTGGTAAGTTGAACATACTCAGATGCTTTATTTAAGCACTGAAGCTGTTTTAAAGGCTCTCCCGAGAAATAAGGTGATGTATCAAATTTATTAAATAGATCCTTCAATAATTCTAGATGATCTTTGACAACAATGATGGATTGTTCAACATCTTCAAAATTTTTCGCATCAGATTTATTGTAATGAGCTAAAGCCAACTTCATTTGGTTTTTAATGCCAATGTAATCGACGACCAAGCCTTTCTCTTTAGTTTCAAACTTACGATTCACACGAGAAATCGTTTGAATTAAGTTATGCTGTTGAATCGGTTTATCAATATAAATGGTGTCTAGGAATGGAACATCGAATCCTGTCAGCCACATATCGACAACAATCGCAATTTTGAAGTTGGACTTTGGATTCTTAAACTGTCTGTCGTGCTCTTTGCGATCATCCTTAGTACCACACAGATCATAAAGCTCTTTCTCATCATCTTTATGTCTTGTAGCAATTAGTTTGATTTTCGCATTTGGCTTGATTTCTTTTCTTTCTTGTTCAGTTAAAGCGATGCCATCATCCGCTTCTTTGACTTCAGCCCATTCAGGTCGAAGCGCAATGATCTCTTGGTACAGATTAAAAGCAATTTGTCTTGATGCACACACAAACATTGCTTTACCCATGATTGTAGAGCCTTCACTCACACGGGTTTCATAATGATCTACAAAGTCTTCAGCAATAGCTTTAATTCGGTCTGAGTTGCCCAAAATCAACCGCATGTTTGCCATAGCTTTCTTACTTTCTTCTACCGCATAAGTTGAAGCACCATCATTTTCTTGACACTTTTTATAATACTCTTCAATTTCTTGAATTTTTTTATTATCTAACAACACTTTAGCAGCACGACCTTCATACACAAGTCGCACGGTAATCTCATCTTGTACTGATTCATTCATTGTATAAGAATCAATCACATCACCGAACACATCTAAAGTTGCATCTACAGGCGTACCTGTAAAACCAACATACGTTGCATTAGGCAATGAATCATGCAGGTATTTAGCAAATCCGTATGTTTTCTTAACACCGTCTTCTGTGACACGGATTTTTTGATCTAGATTAATTTGACTACGATGAGCTTCATCTGAGATACAAATGACATTTGTACGTTCAGATAGCAACTCAATATCTTCGGTGAATTTATGAATCGTGGTTAAGAATACACCACCACTTTTTCGACCTTGAAGCAGTTCTCTAAGGTGCTGTCTACTTTCCACACTTATAATTGTTTCATCACCAATAAAGCCTTTTGCATTGGTGAATTGAGCAGAAAGTTGATCATCCAAATCTGTTCGATCCGTGATTACCACAATGGTTGGGCTTTCAAACTCTACACTTTTCATAATTAAGCGTGATAGAAACAGCATAGTGAAGCTTTTGCCACATCCAGTTGCTCCAAAATAAGTACCACCTTTACCATCACCTAAAGGCTTACGATGTTTCTTAATATTTTCAAATAACTTATTTGCAGCATAATACTGAGGGTAGCGACAAACGATCTTATCGTCTCGCTTGGTGGTGTCAGGAAAATAAATAAAGTTACGAATGACATCAACTAATCGTTTAGGATCAAATAATCCTTCGATCATTGTATGCAAGGAGTCAATGCCATTCTTTTCGAGAGTTTCATTGCCCGTAACTTTTCGCCATGCATAGAAAAACTCATAAGGTGCAAACAAAGACCCCATCTTTGTATTTATCCCATCACTAATTACGCATAGGGCGTTGTACTTCATAAGCTCAGGGATATCACGCTTATAACGTACTGTTAACTGTTGATAGGCATCATAAATTGTCGCATCTTCACGTATGGCACTTTTAAATTCGAAGACAACTAATGGAATGCCATTTATATATAGAATTGCATCTGGAATTCTAAGTGAATATCCTTCAACTTCTAATTGAGTAACAACAAAGAAAGAATTTTCTTTTATATTTTTATAATCAATTAACTGAATATAGAGATCTTTTTTAGATCGATCTTCTCTTGTTAAAAGAAAGCCATTTGAAATTAAATTAACAATACTTCTATTTGAATTATAAATATCTGAAATTCCATGACTTTCCAATTTTCTAATTATTGAATTAATTTCAAATTCAGTAATGTCATCTTTTGAATACCGTTTATTTAGAAAATTATACAAAGTTTCCTTAAATAAAACCTTGCTAGTATCTCTTATGATAGTTTTTCCATCTATATGATGAATTTCTTGAAGAAGCAAAAGATCAATAATAGCTTTTTCAAGAATACCCTCTGTAAATTTCATTTTGTTTAACTCAAGCAGCTAATTTTGAAAGAATATTATTTAAAATTTCTTTAAGTATATTATTCTCTTTAGAATATTTTTCTATAGAAGTAAAAAATATTGCAGCGATTCGATCAAAGTCTTTTATAGTTTGCTCAGGTATTTTTTTCAAAGGAAATACTTTGAGATATTCATGTTGGACACGTAATCTGCCATCAGAACCAGACATACTAGAAATTGCATAAGATCTGAAAAATTCATTTCTAGATAAGCAGTAATTGAAATATTTACTCCCATTTGCTGTAGGTCTCATAACTATAAACTCAGTTGAACCAAATCCTACTTCGTCATTATCCAATTGGTTTACATAAGCTACTTTTCCATTCTCCATGCATGGTGTAATTCGAGCTAATAATGTATCCCCATTTCTGAATTTAGATCCTGAAGTATATGGTCTACTGATTAAACCTGTAATATTCATTTGATTTTGTTGAATATCTGACATTTCAATATATTTTGTTAGTGACTCTCTTTTTATTGATTCAGTCGGATTAAAGTCTATGTAATAAGATAGTTCTGTTGAATCTGTATCATCTTGAAGACTCAAAAAATCAGAAAAAACTTTATTAAAATAAGAAATTAAAATGCTTTCTAAGCAAGCTATAAGTTGAATATTATTATTCATCCTATTCTTAATTTTATTATATTCAGATACAACCTTTTTTTGATTCTCCATAGAAACGATTTTAATTTTTAGTTCACAAAAGTCATCCCATGCTAAACCACCACGGACACTACTATCAGTAGTAAACCAACAATTTCTATCAAACTCGCTACGTCTACACCACATCATTAAGTATTCAGGATCTAATAAAGTATTATCAATTACATCAAATACAACATAGGCTGGCGATACTATAATTGGATCATCATTCTGCCATAAAGATATAGGTAGAACTTCATCTCGCCCAACATGCATAGGGTTAAATGCGAATTGTCCTTTACGGACAACTTTATACTTTGAAAGATCTGTACCATTAATATTAGCTACGGAAGGCATAAATTCCTTATTAATATTAATACCTTTAAGATCTGTGATTTTTAAACCTTTATTACGACTATTAGCTTGACGGATGTAATTACCAAGATTATTAAAGTTTGATTTCATATCCTAGCTCTTTAAAAATATTTAATAAGTCTTGTTTTGAATCAGCTTCAGTCTTCAAAAGCTCAGAAAAATCTGCTTTTAACAATGACATTTTTTCATCAAAATCAATATTTTCATCACGATTCGTAAATTCAATATACTTACTTGGCACTAGGCAATAATCTTTAGATTTAATCTCATCAATTGTCGCTGAATAACAGAACTCAGCGGTATTCTTATATTCAGTATCAAAGGACTTCTGTTGCCATGCATGGAATGTTTGAGAAATTTTTTCGATATGTTCATCGGAGAATTGAATAAATTTTTTCTCAAATGGTTCACCAATTTTTCGAAGATCTAAAAACAGAACTTCATTCTCACGATTTCGATAGTTACGATCGAGATCAGCATGTGAAACATTACGTTCTTTTTTATTCCGATTTAAAATCCATAAAGACACACTAATGTCTGTTGTATAGAACATTCGCATTGGTAATACAGCAATCGCTTCGACTAATTTGTTTTCAATTAGCTTCTTACGAATTTCTTTTTCTGTACCATCTCCAGATAATGCACCATTGGCAAGAATGAAGCCTGCAACACCATTTTGAGAAAGTTTAGATACCATGTGGAGAATCCAACCATAGTTAGCATTTCCAGTAGGAGGAACTTCATATCCATCCCAACGAGGATCTTTGGTTAACTCATCTGCTCCACGCCAATCCTTTTGGTTGAAAGGAGGGTTTGCCATAATGAAGTCAAATTTTTGATCTGGGTGTTGATCCTTCGCAAATGTATCTCGGGCTGCTGCACCCAAATCTGCACTGATACCACGAATCGCTAAGTTCATCTTAGCGAGCTTATAGGTCGCTGTTGTTTGTTCTTGACCAAAAATCGAAATATCTTTTCTATTGCCTTTATGATTTTCTACGAATTTCATAGATTGAACAAACATACCACCTGAACCGCAAGCAGGGTCATAGACACGGCCTTTATATGGTTCAATCATAGAAGCAATCAGCTTAACGATACTCTTAGGTGTATAGAATTCACCTTTACCTTTACCTTCTGCTAAAGCAAAGTTTCCGAGGAAATATTCATATACTCGACCAACAACATCTTCATGCTGATTGGAGATTGTTTGAATCCCATCAATTTCAGATAGTAAAGCCGCAAGTTTACTTACTTCTAAATCAATTCTTGAAAAATAGTTATCAGGCAAAGCTCCTTGTAAAGCCTTGTTTTTCTTTTCAATAGTCTGTAAAGCAGTATCAATTTTTAGAGCAATATCTTCTTGTCTAGCATGTGCAATGAGATAGCTCCAACGAGATTCTTCTGTTAGATAAAAGACATTATCCTGATGATAAAAAGCTTCAATCTCTAAGAATTTTTCAGCATTAGCACCATGCTTTTCAGCAATCTTTTTACGTTGAGCTTCAAATGTATCACTTACGAATTTCAAGAAGATCAGCGATAAAACAATATGTTTATATTCAGAGGGTTCAACACTACCACGTAACTTATTGGCACTATCCCATAAAGATTCTTCAAAACTTTTTACTTTTGATTTGGTAGGTTTTTTAGCCACTGACTGTATTCCTAAAAATAATACCCTAATTAAAGCAAATTTTTGATAAGAATAGTATTAACTACCTTTTATTTGTTTCCAATGCCCATTTTTTATCCAACCATGTCGATTAGACTTAAATAACACACCTATTTACTAGTTAGACTTTTATCTTCTGAAATAGCGTTAAATTTTTTGATATTTTTTTAATTGAACCTGATACTTTTATAAAAAGTGTTAAGAAAACTGTTAATTTTGATTTTTTCAAGATTAACAATATATATTAAATACTTAACAAATATATTAACAATTCAATATGACATTAAAGTGATTTTGGGTGGAGGAGCAATCGTGCTCCCAGTCTTGCATGAAATCATTCAAGTCAATATGAACACCCTGCGTCTTGAAGTGCGCCGTGCAGATGATCAGGCACTGATTACCCGTGACCGTATGCGCGTGGATGTCATGGCCGAATTCTATGTGCGGGTCAAACCTACTGCTGATTCAATTGCAACAGCTGCACAAACGCTCGGGCAAAAGACCATGTCACCGAATGAATTAAAAAATCTGGTCGAAGGCAAATTTGTCGATTCACTGCGTGCAGTAGCAGCAGAAATGGCCATGGAAGAACTGCATGAAAAACGGGTCGACTTTGTACAAAAAGTACAACAAGTGGTTTCAGAAGATTTGCATAAAAATGGTCTGGAACTGGAAACCGTTTCCCTGACTGGCCTGGATCAAACTGGATTTAAATATTTCAATCCACAAAATGCCTTTGATGCTGAAGGCCTGACCAAGCTCACTGAAACCATTGAAGATCGTCGTCGCAAGCGAAATCATATCGAGCAGGATACCGACCTGGCGATCAAAACTAAAAATCTGGAAGCAGAACAGGCGCGCCTGCAAATCATTCGTGAAGAAGAATATGCCAAGCTGCAACAGGAACGCGAAATTGCCATTCGCCGTGCCGAGCAACTGGCTGAAATTTCTGCTCAGGAAGCCGGTAAAAAACGTGAAGCAGAAGAAGCACAAATTGCTGCTGAACGAGAAGTCGACCTCAAGCGTATTTTAGCGGCCCGTGATGTAGAAAATGAGAATATCCAAAAAGCGCAGCTGATTCAAAAAGCCCAAGTCGAACAAAAGAAAACTATTGAGCTGGCCGAACAGGATCGTGCCATTGCCATTGCAGAAAAATCTCGCGCCGAATCTGAAGCCAAAGCGCAAGCCGATCAGGCACGTGCTCAAGCGGTAAAAGCGGAAGAAGAAGTCATCACTGTACGCCAAATCCAGCAGGCAGAGCGTCAAAAAGCGGTTGAGCTGGTCGCAGCCAAAGAACACGCAGAAAAAGATGCAATTGCGATTACGGTTGCCGCTGAAGCCGGAAAACAAGCCGCAGCAGATGATGCCGAAGCAGTACGTATTGCTGCTGAAGCTGAAGCCGAAAAGGTTCGTCTTAAGGCCAAAGGTGAAGCGGACGCAAAAATTCTACTGGCTCAGGCGATGGAAAAACAGTATCAGGTCGATGCAGAAGGTACCCGTGCAGTCAACGAAGCCAATAATGTGCTGTCACCTGAACAGGTCGAAATGCAGATTCGCCTAGCCATGTTGAAATACTTGCCTGAAATTATCCGGGAAAGTGTTAAACCGATGGAAAATATTGATGACATCAAGATTCTTCAGGTCAATGGCCTGCATGGCAGTCATGCCGGTTCCTGTCAGACAGATGCACATCATGAAAATGGCAATGTTGCCCTGTCAGATCAGGTGGTAAATAGCGCCCTGCGTTATCGCAGCCAAGCACCCTTAATTGACAGCCTAATGAATGAACTTGGTATTCAGGGTGGTGATATTAATGGTATGACCCAGAGTCTGAAGGCTAAAACTTAAAAATAGAATGAGATATAAAAAAGCTCCCAACTGCGAGCTTTTTAGTGCATGTTTAATCTATAAATCAAACCAAACCTTTATCTTTCAATACTTGCAACATGGTTGAACCAAGTTCCGCAGGACTGCGGGTATATGCCATACCCGCACGCTCAAAGGCAGCAAATTTTTCTTCAGCAGTTCCTTTACCACCTGAAATAATTGCACCCGCATGCCCCATACGCTTGCCTTTAGGTGCGGTAACACCTGCAATATAACCGACCACAGGCTTGGTGACATGAGCCTGAATATATTCCGCTGCCTCTTCTTCTGCGGTACCACCAATTTCACCAATCATAATAATGGCTTCAGTCTGAGGATCGTCCTGGAACAGTTTCAAGCAGTCAATCTGGTTCATGCCCGGAATCGGATCTCCCCCGATCCCGATACAAGTAGACTGACCCAGTCCAAGCTTGGTGGTCTGCGCTACGGCTTCATAGGTCAAAGTCCCTGAGCGCGAGATAATTCCAATTTTACCCGGCTGATGAATATGACCCGGCATGATCCCGATCTTACATTCACCCGGCGTAATAATGCCCGGACAGTTTGGCCCGATTAAACGCGTGCCATTACCATTGGTTTCCAGATAACGCTTGGCTTTAAGCATGTCGATGGTCGGTACACCTTCAGTGATTACCACAATTAACTCAATGCCCGAATCAACCGCTTCAACAATAGAATCCAGCACAAATGGTGCAGGAACATAAATCACCGAAGCATCTGCGCCAGTTTCTTTCACCGCTTCGCGCATGGTATTGAATACTGGTAATTCCAGATGGGTTTGACCACCCTTACCCGGTGTTACACCACCGACAACTTTGGTGCCGTAAGCCAAAGCCTGCTCAGAATGAAATGTGCCGTTTTTTCCTGTAAAGCCCTGTACCAATACTTTGGTGTCTTTATTCACTAATACGCTCATGATTGATACTCCTTAAGCTTTTACAGCAGCAACGATTTTTTCTGCAGCGTCAGCAAGACCATTTGCAGAAATCAATTTCAAACCTGATTCATCCAGTAATTTTGCACCCAGTTCCGCATTGTTGCCTTCGAGGCGAACAACCACAGGAACGGTCACATTTACTTCCTGAACCGCCGCAATAATTGCTTCTGCAATCATGTCACAACGTACAATTCCACCAAAAATATTAATCAACACACCCTGCACAGAGTGATCTGCCAGAATAATTTTAAAAGCTTCAATCACGCGCTCTTTGGTCGCACCACCACCGACATCGAGGAAGTTGGCAGGTTGACCACCATAAAGCTTGATAATATCCATGGTTGCCATCGCAAGACCGGCACCATTCACCATACAGCCAATGTTCCCTTCCAATGCCACATAGTTCAGATCAAATTCAGATGCTTTGAGTTCACGTTCATTTTCCTGAGACTTATCACGTAGCGCAGCCACTTCAGGCAAACGGTACAGTGCATTCGAATCAATCCCGATTTTGGCATCCACACACAGAATATCGCCATTTTCACGTACCGACAGCGGATTGATTTCAAAAAGTGCAAAATCATTGTCTACAAATGCCTGATAAGCAGCAGTCATGACTTTAACAAATTGATTAATTTGGCCATCTTTGAGTTTTAGGGCAAAAGCCACTTCGCGAGCCTGAAATGGCATGAGCCCCACTAAAGGATCAACTTCAACTTTAATAATTTTTTCAGGGGTTTCTTCGGCCACTTTCTCAATTTCAACACCGCCTTCAGTCGATGCCATAAAAGTAATGCGGCGGGTTGAACGATCGACCACCGCACCCAAATAAAGTTCGCGCTCAACAGGATAAACATCCTCAGATACTAAAATGCTATTTACCGGCTGACCATTGGCATCGGTCTGATAAGTTACCAGGTTTGAACCGATGATCTGGTTGGCATATTCAGCAGCCTCGGTAGCCGATTTAACGACTTTTACACCACCGGCCTTCCCACGACCACCTGCATGCACCTGAGCTTTCAGTACTGCGAACTTTCCACCTAACTGCTCAAAAGCATGTACCGTTTCATCGGCATTGGTGGCAAGTATCCCTTCCTGTACCGGCATACCATATTTTTTTAATAGCGCTTTTGCTTGATACTCATGTAAATTCATTCAATAACCTTTTATTACTTCTTTGCCTTGTTATAAACCCACCAGTACCCAGACGTCCGTCAAAGCAGTACCAGCATTTCTTAAAATCGTTATCTTTATTTTTAGATGATTGTTCCCATAAAAACAACCATGAAATGTAAAAAGAGCGACCTAAGCCGCTCTTTTTTTAATTTTATTTACGTTTGCGTTGAATCGCATGAATCGCACGACCATCGACCGCAAGTGCAGCTTCGTGTACCACTTCAGAGAAAGTTGGATGACCAAAAGTCATCAACTGTAGATCTTCAACTGAAGATACAAACTCAAGTGCAATCATACCTTGGTGTACGATGTCAGACGCAGCAGGTCCAATCACGTGCATACCCAATAGACGATCTGTTTTCGCATCAGCAACAAACTTCACAAAACCAGCATTTTCGCCAGCAGCCATTGCACGGCCGTTTGCCGCAAAACCGAATTGACCGGTTTTCACTTCGTGACCTTTGTCTTTGGCTTGCTGTTCTGTTAAACCAACCCACGCCGCTTCCGGATGGGTATAGATGACAGAAATAATCGTGTCGTAGTTGACTTGAGCGGCATGACCGTGAATACGTTCAACGGCCATTACGCCTTCTTCCATGGCTTTATGCGCAAGCATAGGACCACGAACCAAGTCACCAATTGCGTATACGCCGTCCACAGACGTTGCACACCAATCGTTCACTTCAACCAGACCACGCTCAGTCAGTTTAATGCCGCAATCATCCGCCAATAAACCTTCAGCATAAGCACGACGGCCTACACATACGATTAACTTGTCGAAAGTTTGAGTCTTGTCTTCACCGCCCTGAGTGTACTTCACAGTCACTTCAGAACCGTTCACTTCAGTACCAGAAACTTTCGCACCAACGCGAATATCAAGACCTTGCTTAGTCAACAGTTTTTGGTAGTCTTTTGCCAAGGCTTTATCAGCCATTGGTAAGAATGCATCCATTGCTTCAAATACAACAACTTCAGCACCCAGACGACGCCAAACTGAACCTAATTCAAGACCGATAACGCCCGCACCAATTACGCCTAATCGTTTAGGTACTTCTTGGAATTCAAGTGCGCCAGTTGAGTCAACAATAATGTTTTGATCAACAGGTGCAGATGGGATATTGATTGGCACAGAACCAGTCGCAAGAATCACGTATTTTGGTTCTAAAATTTGAGTTTCGCCTTCATGAGAAACGAACTCAACTTTTTTACCGGCAAGTAATTTACCTGTACCTTTTAACCATTCGATGCCGTTGCCTTTCAGCAAGCCATCAATACCCATGGTCAATTGGTCAACGATTTTGTCTTTACGCGCTAAAAGTTTAGCAAGATCAAATTTCACTTCACCCGTGGTAATACCGTGATCATCTAGATGCTGCACTGTATCTTCGTAACGGTGAGAAGAATCAAGCAAAGCTTTAGACGGGATACAACCCACGTTTAAGCAGGTGCCACCTAAAGATGGCTTGCCTTTATGAATACGTTTTTCGATACACGCAACTTTGAAACCAAGTTGAGCTGCACGAATTGCTGCTTCGTAGCCGCCCGGGCCACCACCAATTACGACTAAATCGAATTGAGACATGTTTATCTCCAAATAATCCCCTTTAATCTCCCTTCAAAAGGGAGACCTAAGCCCTCTTTTTAAAAAGGGATTAGGGAAGATTCTTAATAAATAAATTACAGATCAAGGATAAGACGCGCTGGCTCTTCTAACAATTCTTTGATTGTTACAAGGAAACCGACTGCTTCTTTACCATCGATTAGACGGTGGTCATAAGACAATGCAAGGTACATCATAGGCAAGATTTCTACTTGACCATTCACTGCCATCGGACGTTCCTGGATTTTATGCATACCCAGAATCGCAGTTTGTGGCGTGTTCAAGATCGGAGTAGATAACAATGAACCGAAAGTACCACCATTGGTAATCGTGAATGTACCGCCAGTCATGTCTTCGATGCCTAATTTGCCATCACGCGCTTTCGCAGCGTATGCACGAATACCGTTTTCAACTTCGGCATAGTTCATGCGGTCTGTATCACGAAGTACAGGAACCACCAGACCACGCTCAGATGAAACTGCAACACCAATGTCATAGTAACCGTGATAAACAATGTCATCGCCATCGATTGATGCGTTCACTGCCGGATAGCGTTTTAGCGCTTCAGTTGCTGCTTTAACAAAGAATGACATGAAGCCAAGACGTGCACCATGACGTTTTTCAAACGCATCTTTGTATTGAGCACGCATTTCCATGATTGGTTTCATGTTCACTTCGTTGAACGTGGTCAACATTGCAGTTTCTTGAGTCGCTGCAAGTAAACGTTCAGCAACACGCTTACGAAGACGTGTCATTGGAACACGTTTTTCGATACGTTCGCCCACAGCAACGCTTAATGGCGCAGCAGCAGCAGGAGCAGCTGGTTTCGCTTGGTGGTTTGCCACATCTTCTTTGGTGATGCGACCGCCACGACCTGTACCCGCAACATCAGCTGCTGCAACACCAGATTCAGTCAATGCTTTACGCACTGCTGGCGCTTGGTCTTGTACTTGCTGACGTTCAACGATTGGTGAATTACCTGCTTCAGTATTCGCCGCAGCTTGTTCAACTTTCTCTTCAGACTGAACTGCTTGAGTTTGAGCAGCGCCAGAAACAGCACCTTCTTCAAACTGTGCAATGACTTCAGCTGAAAGTACAGTGTCGCCTTCATTTTTAATGATAGAGGCAATTGTACCGTCTGCAGGAGCAACAACTTCTAAAACAACTTTATCAGTCTCAATATCACAGATCACTTCATCACGTGATACTGCTTCACCTGGTTGTTTGTGCCAAGTTGCGATCGTACCGTCCGCAACTGACTCTGGGAATACCGGTGCTTTAATTTCGGTTGCCATTACTTAGAATCTCCTGGATTATTCAGCGTCGATCGCAAGCGCGTCGTTGATGAGCTGAGCTTGTTGTTTTGCATGCAAATATGGTGAACCACAAGCCGGTGCAGCAGATGCTTCACGGCCAGCGTAGCTAATACGGACTTGTTTACCCGCTTTCATCACATCGTCATATAGACGCGGAGCGATGAACAACCAAGCACCTTGGTTTTTAGGCTCTTCTTGTGCCCAAACCAGTTCTTTCACATTTGGATATTGTGCAAGGACTTCTGTCAGGCGTTTTTCTGGGTATGGATATAATTGTTCAATACGCACAATCGCAGTATTGTTCAATTCTTTTTCACGACGTTTTTCAATCAGGTCGTAATACACCTTACCACCACACAGAACCAGACGGGTTACATCTGACTTGTTGATGTTGTCCACTTCATCAATCACGGTCTGGAAGCTACCGTTTGCAAGTTCTTCTAGCGTAGACGTTGCAAGTTTGTGACGAAGAAGAGACTTCGGTGAAGTCACGATCAATGGCTTACGGATTGGACGAATCGCTTGACGACGTAAAGCATGATAAATCTGTGCAGGTGTGGTCGGTGTGATCACTTGCATGTTGTCTTCAGCACATAGCTGTAAGAAACGCTCTAAACGTGCAGATGAATGTTCCGGACCCTGACCTTCAAAACCGTGTGGAAGAAGCATGGTCAAACCACAGACACGTTCCCATTTGGTTTCACCAGACGAGATGAACTGGTCAATCACAACCTGTGCACAGTTCGCGAAGTCACCGAATTGCGCTTCCCAAATGATCAAGCTCTTAGGAAGAGTCGTCGCATAACCATATTCAAATGCCAATACCGCCATTTCTGACAACAATGAGTCATAGATTGCAGTACGCGGCTGGTTTTCTTTCAGGTTACACAGCGGAAGATAAGTTGAACCATCGACCTGGTTATGCAGTTTTGCATGACGGTGCGAGAAGGTACCACGACCTACGTCTTCACCGGTTAAACGAAGCAAGTAACCATCATCTAGTACAGTTGCATACGCCAGAGTTTCAGCAGCACCCCAGTTCAGTGGCATTTCACCCGTTTGCATTTTCAGACGGTCATCGATCACTTTCGCAACCTGACGCTGCATCACGAAGCCTTCAGGAAGTTCGCGCATTTTCGCGCCAAGTTCTTTTAGACGCTCGATCGGGAAAGTCGTATCCCATTCGTCTGTGTAGTCATGACCCAAGTAAGGCGTCCAGTCCACAAACATTTTCTTGTTCGGTTCAAGTACCAGCGCATTGGCAACGTGATTACCCGCTTCCAGATCTGCACGGTAATTTTCAACCATTTGATCTGCATTTGCACGATCAAGAACACCCTGTTGTACCAGTTGATCCGCATAAAGCGTACGCGTGGTCGCTTTCTTGCTAATCACTTGATACATCATTGGTTGAGTTGCAGCTGGCTCATCCGCTTCGTTATGACCACGACGACGGTAGCAGAACATGTCAATCACAACGTCTTTACGGAAAGTATGACGGAAGTCATGTGCCAATTGTGAAATGAACACCACAGCTTCAGGATCATCCCCATTGACATGGAAGATCGGCGCCTGAATCATTTTCGCGATATCAGTACAGTATTCTGTAGAACGCGCATCACGTGGATCAGAAGTGGTGAAACCCACCTGGTTATTAATCACAATGTGCACTGTACCACCCACGGTATAACCGCGAGTTTGTGACATCTGGAAAGTTTCCTGGTTGACGCCCTGACCTGCAAATGCAGCATCACCATGTACGATTAATGGCAATACGTCATCGCCGCCAATGTCTTTACGACGTACTTGACGTGCACGTACCGAACCCTCAACCACAGGGCCAACGATTTCCAAATGTGACGGGTTAAACGCCAATGCCAAGTGAACTTCGCCACCTTGGGTCATCACGTTTGAAGAGAAGCCTTGATGGTACTTAACGTCACCAGAACCTTTCTTGTGAATCGATTTACCTTCAAACTCACCAAACAGGTCAGCCGGGTTTTTACCCATGATGTTAACCAGAAGGTTTAAACGGCCACGGTGAGGCATACCGATTACAACTTCTTTACAGCCAACAGAACCTGCACGCTGAATAATTTCGTTAACCATCGGGATGAATGATTCACCCCCTTCAACGCCAAAACGTTTTGCACCAACAAACTTATTACCTAGATATTTTTCCAGGCCTTCAGCTGCGGTTAAACGTTCAAGGACATGTTTCTTTTGTTCAGCATTAAAACCATATTGACCGCGTGCACTTTCCAGACGTTGTTGAATCCAACGTTTCTCTTTGGTGTCCACGATGTGCATGTATTCAGCACCGATTGAACCACAGTAAGTGGCTTCCATTGCCTGAACCATCTCAGCCAAAGTCGCTTCTTCTTTACCGATCGCCAGGTTGCCAGTATTGAATACCGTATCTAGGTCCGACTGAGTTAAACCATGCGCAGCAAGATCTAGATCAGGCACAACTTCACGTTTCGCCAAACCTAATGGATCCAGTTTTGCTTTCTGGTGACCACGATTACGGTATGCAGCAATCAGCTGTAACACGCCAATTTGGCGACGTTCATGCTCTGAGCTGACAGTTGATTGAACAACAGGCTGAATACGGCTTGAATTACGACCTAAAAGTAGGAATTGCTCACGTACATTACTGTGTGGTTGATCACCTTTTGGGAATTTACCGAAGTATTCTTGCCAGTCAGCACCTACTGAATCCGGAGCCGTCAAATACTGCTCATAAAGTTCTTCAATATACGCTGCACTATCAGCGCTAAGTTCAGTGTCAAGACGCAGAGCGTCAGCAACTTCTTGCATTTGTGGACCCATTTCCTATTGCAAAAACATTTTCAGGATGCTTTTTAAGCAAAACCCAGGATTATTAGCGTCAGATTGGTAATATGACACTAGTCCCCCATAAGGCATAAGCCATGAGGCGTTATCACCACACCAAGAAAATCTTGATATGTTTAATGAACAATAACACCCCTCAGCGGTATCATTACTCATTGAATACCCGATCGAAACCGGGCAATTTTTTGCAAATCGACTTAGAAAAAAACAAGTAGGAACAAAGATTTTTTCTAAAGCGACTCAAGCCTACCTTTATATACCAGTCCCTGGTTATGCAATGTTTAAAAAATGTACCTGAAATGGCATTTTCTAAAGATAGTCATAGGCTAAATGCTAACATGTTCTCAAGTTTTCAATTGATTTTTTTGACACATACCTTTCATAAATTGGCTAAATACAGTTCAGATATTTTACTCTAACCTATGGTGCTTTATCTCAAAAATAGATTCAATGTAGACTTAAGTCCTAAGCATTTCCGATAAATAAAAAGAGAGCAAACCTTTCAATCCACTCCCTCCTTAAATTTCCGTTATATAATAACATCGTTCTTGTTATTTTTCAGGTCAGTTTTACAGCTAAAAATCATAAATACCCCAAATAATTACATGTTCTTGTTCTATGGCACTTAACATCACCCGTCATTTCCTGACTACCTGACTCAACTTTATACATTTTAAGTATAGTATCTTTATTTTTATCTGATGATTTTTTATTTTGCTTCAATGGTTTGCACAAAAAAAGCACACCTTGTGGTGTGCTTTTTCCCAAACTGCTATCAGCAGCCTATTAACCTGCCATATCTAAAAGCATATTACGGATGTGACCGATTGCTTTAGTTGGGTTCAAACCTTTAGGACACACAGATACACAGTTCATGATGCCTTTACAACGGAACAATGAGAATGGATCGTCAAGACGAGCCAAACGCTCTTGTGTTCCAGTATCACGCGAGTCAATGATGAAGCGGTAAGCGTTCAACAATGCTGAAGGACCTAGGAACTTGTCCGGATTCCACCAGAATGACGGGCATGAGGTTGAACAACATGCACATAGAATACATTCATACAGACCATCAAGATGCTCACGCTCTTCAGGAGACTGTAAACGTTCCTTTGGAGGCGCAGGCTGGTTGTTGATCAAGAATGGATGGATCTTGTTGTACTGATCGTAGAACTGGTTCATGTCAACCACCAGATCTTTCACTACAGGAAGACCAGGCAATGGACGAACAGTAATTTCATTTGGTAAATCGTTCAGGTTCCAAAGACATGCCAAACCATTTTTACCATTGATGTTTACACCATCAGAACCACAAATACCTTCACGACATGAACGACGGAACGTTAAAGATTCGTCTTGTACTTTTAATGCTAGAAGTGCATCAAGCAACATACGGTGCTTGTCAGTCAATTCCAGTTTAAAAGTCTGCATGTACGGTGCTTTATCCTTGTCAGGATCATAGCGGTAGATATGAAATGTACGAGTACCTCTACTCATCTGAATTCTCCTGATTAGAATGTACGTGGTTTAGGTGGAATCGCGTCAACCGACAATGGACGGTAACGAACTGGCTTGTACTCAAGACGGTTGTCCACAGAGAACCATAATGTGTGCTTCATCCACTCATCATCACGACGACCATATGGATAATCCGCATGATCCGGTGACAATTCGAAATCTACCACAGTATGCGCACCACGACATTCTTTACGCGCAGCAGCTGAAATTAAGGTCGCTTTTGCAACTTCATACAAGTTTTCAACTTCTAATGCTTCAACACGTGCAGTATTAAATACTTTAGATTTGTCTTTCAAATGAATATTACGAACACGTGGCTCAATTGCAAGAATCTGTTTTACACCTTCTTCAAGTAGTGCTGATGTACGGAATACACCTGCATGATCTTGAACAATGTCACGAATCGCATCTGCAACTTCCTGAGCATTCTCACCTGTTGTGGATTCGTCAAGTTTACGAATACGCGCAACCGTTTGCTCAAGTACAGTTGTTGGTAGTGGCTCGTACTCATCACCGTGATGTTTAGTCACATAATCGATGATGTGTTTACCCGCAGCCTTACCAAATACCACCAAGTCAAGCAGTGAGTTGGTACCTAAACGGTTTGCACCATGTACAGATACACATGAACACTCACCAATTGCATAGAAACCTTTCACTGGCTTAGTGAAATCACGTTCGGCTGCATTGGTCGAATAAACATCGGTATCCTTGTTGTAATGTGCCGCCAGCGCTTCAGTTTCGCGTGACTCAGGCACAACAACCTGACCATGAATATTGGTTGGAATACCACCCATTTGGTAATGGATTGTTGGTACTACTGGAATTGGTTCTTTGGTGATATCCACGTTCGCGAATTTCTTGCCAATTTCGAATACCGATGGCAGACGCTTCATGATCGTATCCGCACCTAAATGCGTCATATCAAGCAGGATATAGTCACCTTTAGGACCACAACCACGACCTTCTTTGATTTCCTGGTCCATAGAACGTGATACGAAGTCACGTGGCGCCAAGTCTTTCAAAGTTGGAGCATAACGCTCCATGAACGGTTCGCCATCTTTGTTACGAAGGATTGCACCTTCACCACGACAGCCTTCAGTCAACAATACACCTGCACCCGCAACACCCGTAGGGTGGAACTGCCAGAATTCCATATCTTGCAATGGAATACCTGCACGCGCCGCCATGCCAAGACCGTCACCAGTATTGATATAGGCATTGGTAGATGCACGGTAAACACGACCCGCACCACCGGTAGCAAACAATGTGGCTTTACCTTGGAATACAGCAATTTTACCAGTTTCCTGGTCAATTGCAGTGACACCAAGTACGTCGCCTGCTTCGTTACGGATCAAATCAAGTGCGATCCATTCTACGAAGAATTGCGTACCCATTTTCACGTTGCTTTGATAAAGCGTGTGAAGAAGTGCGTGACCTGTACGGTCGGCAGCAGCACATGCACGTGGCACCGCTTTTTCACCGTAGTTCGCAGAGTGACCACCGAATGGACGCTGGTAAATTGTACCATCAGCGTTACGGTCAAATGGCATACCCAAGTGTTCTAATTCGTATACCACTTGAGGTGCTTCACGCGTCATAAATTCGATTGCGTCTTGGTCACCTAACCAGTCCGAACCTTTTACTGTGTCGTAGAAATGGTAGTGCCAGTTATCTTCTTGCATATTACCAAGAGATGCACCAATACCACCCTGCGCTGCCACAGTGTGAGAACGGGTTGGGAAAACTTTGGTCAGTACCGCAACTTTCAAACCAGCTTGAGCAAGTTGGTAAGACGCACGCATACCTGAACCACCACCACCCACGATGACTGCATCGAAGGTTTCGTGTGGAATATTTGTGTAATCTTCTTTAGGGTTTATAGCGCCCATGATTGTTTCCTATCAATTCGCCCAAAAAATCTGGATCGCCCAGATTGCATATGCCAACACAGCAATAATCACTGCTGAAGTCAGTACAATACGCAAACCATTCGCCGAAGGACCCATTTGACGAGTCGTCACATAGTCTGTGAAAACTTGCCACATACCAATCCAAGCGTGTGCAACAAGAGATAAGACTGACAATAAAGATAGAATCTTCATTGGAGTTGTCATCATGAAGCCATACCATTGTTCATAGCTGAATCCACTGTTACACAGGATCCAACCCAAAATAACAACGGTATAAACAGCCAAAATAACAGCACTAACACGTTGGAGAAACCAATCGCGAGAACCTGAACCTGTTAAACCAGTAGCGCTTTTCATTAGAGTACGATCCATACAAATGCTGCAACGATACCGATTGCAGACAAGATTAATGCGATAGTAGATGCGACACGGCCACTTTCTAATTCTTCAGCAACGCCAATGTCAGCAAGTAAATGCTTAACACCCGCAATAAAGTGAAAAATCAAGCCGGCGACAAATACCCATACAATGAAGCGAACAATGAAACCATTCATGATTTCTTGAACTTGCGCAAAACCTTCAGGTGAAGACAGTGATTTGTCTAAAATCCAGAGAAGGACCGGTACGAGTAAGAATACGATAACACCTGAAAGACGGTGTAGAATTGATGCAATAGCCACGGGCGATTTTAAGTTTACTTCTAAAACTTGACCCATGGACAAATTGACAGGTCTGTTGCTTTTCACAGCGGGCATCCTGTAAGTAAAAACTCCATCCGGAGTTTGTTGGAATTAATTCGAAGGAAAGCTGGCATTCTTAGGCAAATACATGCCTAAAATCAAAACGACACTGAATTATAAAACGTCAACTATTAAAACACAAACAGATGGATTTGGCTTTTTCAAGAAAAACCCTTTAAATAAGAATCATTAACAACAACACATGAGGTTCTTTAGTGACTAAGAATCCACTAACCTTCATCTATATAATTGTTTTTAAATAATTAACTTGATCAATTTACTCTGTTATTCTTTTTAAAGCCAATTCCCGCTATTTAGACTAAAGATGCACAGTTGCAGCACAAATCTTATTTAAAATCTCGATTTAATTTAAATGGAAATCAAGCTCATACAGGTAGTGCAGCAGTTATTAAGATGGGTCTGCTTTCAGGTATAATTATAACCTGAGCTTAAAGAGTCACTTAGACTGCACTTGATGATGGGTTTTTTGATCGCTTTAGAGGATTTGGATTCGAAAAATCACTCATTTATTTTTAGACTGGGGACCTTTGCTGCAAAGTTGGCCATTTATTAAGCTATTTTTTAATCAATTGAATCAAGTCAAAAATTTAATTAATTGCTTTTATTTATAATTCTGCATGTGCAAAGGAAATGAGTAAAAACTATGTAAGTTATGAGATTTATATAGTTTTAACAACTCCCAATAAGATCAGCGATACTTTTTCGCAGCATTTCTTAGTCTGAAAAAACGCTTACAAATAATTCAGGCCCTCTATTTTTTTCTGCACCTCTGTTTAAATTTGACTTATTATAGAGGTTTGATGCTGTGATTTTACTGAACTTTTTATACCAAGATGGTGTGACTAAGCCGCTGTGCAAGCGTCATTTTTTCATCCATAAGTATAATTGACAAAATTTCAGTACTCACTAATCTTATAGCAAATTTTTGATCCATCCGTTTTGTGCATTAAAAGATTGATAGACAACTCGGATATACATTCACCAGGACAGGAGATCTATTGAATGTCTGAAGCAACTGGCAAGAAAGCCGTTTTACAGCTTGATGGCAAAGAAATTGAACTACCAATTTACAGCGGCACATTGGGCCCAGATGTAATCGACGTTAAAGATGTGTTGGCTGCAGGTCACTTTACTTTTGATCCTGGTTTTATGGCAACAGCGGCGTGCGAGTCTAAAATCACCTTCATCGACGGTAACAAAGGTGTACTTTTACACCGTGGCTACCCGATTGATCAATTGGCGACTAAAGCTGATTACCTAGAAACTTGCTACTTACTTCTTAATGGCGAACTTCCGACTGCTGAGCAAAAAGAAGAATTCGACGCTAAAGTACGTAACCACACAATGGTTCACGACCAAGTTAGCCGCTTCTATAACGGTTTCCGTCGTGATGCGCATCCTATGGCGATCATGGTGGGTGTTGTTGGTGCGTTATCTGCGTTCTACCACAACAATCTGGACATCGAAAATGTTGATCACCGTGAAATCACAGCGATCCGTTTAATTGCGAAGATCCCTACTTTAGCGGCTTGGAGCTACAAGTACACAATCGGTCAACCGTTTGTTTACCCACGTAACGACTTGAACTACGCTGAAAACTTCCTTCACATGATGTTCGCGACTCCTGCTGATCGTGATTATAAAGTTGATCCGATTCTTGCAAAAGCAATGGATCGTATCTTCACGCTTCATGCTGACCATGAACAAAATGCCTCTACGTCTACAGTACGTTTAGCTGGTTCTACTGGTGCTAACCCGTATGCATGTATTGCTGCTGGTATCTCCGCACTTTGGGGCCCTGCTCATGGCGGCGCGAACGAAGCTGTTCTTAAGATGCTTGATGAAATCGGCTCTGTAGAAAACGTTGCTGGCTTCATGGAAAAAGTGAAGACTAAAGAAGTTAAACTGATGGGCTTCGGTCACCGAGTTTACAAAAACTTCGATCCACGCGCGAAAGTCATGAAAGAAACTTGTGACGAAGTTCTTGGTGCGCTTGGCATCAACGATCCACAACTTGCTTTGGCTATGGAACTTGAACGTATTGCGCTTTCTGACGAATACTTCATCAAACGTAACCTATACCCGAACGTAGACTTCTACTCAGGTATCATCCTTAAAGCGATTGGTATCCCGACAGAAATGTTTACTGTGATCTTCGCGCTTGCACGTACTGTTGGCTGGATCAGCCACTGGTTAGAAATGCACAGCGGTCCTTACAAGATCGGTCGTCCTCGTCAGCTTTATACTGGTGAAGTTCAACGCGATATCGCTCGTTAATTCGAACGGCGTTGCAAGACAGAAAAACCACCCTTTGGGGTGGTTTTTTTAGTGCTGACAAAATCCTACATATAGCCTCTTTAATCCATTTTAAAATGCATGAACCTCGACCATATTCATAGATTGAAAATTTGAACAGGATCTGTGCTTGATGTTGTTGTATGCCCTACCGTTTATTTTAAGATTCATCCGTTTTGAACAGTTTAAGTGCCGTAACTTAACGGCCGGTGAAATCAGAATCTGTCAGCAGGTATTTGGCAATCTGATTGACTATTCGGCAGTCAGAATCATGAATCACCCTTATTTACCCTGGCAATCCAGCCATGTGATTATGGCGCCCAGTGGTTATATCCATGCACGAAATTTAAATTATCGGGAAGACTATTCATGTGAAAGCTTGGCCTATCAAGCACTGTTTATTCATGAGATGACCCATATTTATCAATACCAACAGCAGATTAATGTGGTTTTAAAAGGCGCATTTCTACAAAGTGCTTATTTTTTAAGCTTAGGGAAATATAATCCTTACAAATATCAATTTAATCCCAACAAGTCATTTTCACAGTATAATATTGAACAACAAGGTGATATTGCCCGAGATATTTTTCTTAAAAAAATACCCAATATTATTTTAGATAGCCAAACAATTGTTTGATATATAATCATTTTTATTCAAAATATCATCTTGATTTGGCATTTTGAAAATTAAGGCCATGAATAAATGATTTAAATCCTGAGATTTATTCATGTGCAGAAAACCTACATATTCTTTATTTTTGGATAATAACTTTTCATTTCAACATTCATTCTCGCAAAACAGCTCTAGCTTCTGGATTAAATTTCGATAAAATAACCCAAGTATGATATTTTAGCTCGCAGATCAAGATTTAACGATCATGTGATAAAGACGTTTTTTCTTTTGCCATTTGGCATTTTTTTAAGTATCAAAATGCACTCAGCTGGATAATTAGAATTATAAAAATCAGTGATTTAGTGTATTAACCTATAGGAATAGGATTTAATTGGAATGAAAAGTTTTAAAATTGCGATTGCTCAGCTCTCTCCACATGTGGGCAATTTGGATGCAAATACTCAAAAAATGATTGATCAGGCCAATCAGGCTAAAAAAGATAAGGCTGATCTGATTATCTTCCCTGAGCTTGCAATCTTGGGCTACCCTGCAGAAGATCTATTAATTCGTCCAAGTCTGGCCAAACACACCAAAGCTGCTTTTGAAAAACTGACTGAAGTCAAAGATATTGTGATGGTCTTCGGTTTTGTAAATCAAACTGAAGATGGCCAGCGTTATAACTCAGCAGCCGTCATGAAAAATGGTGAGGTGCTGGGTATTTATAACAAACAGGTGTTGCCAAACTATGGTGTATTTGATGAAAAGCGTTATTTCAGTGAAGGTCATCAACATCTGGTATTTGAATATCTCGGACACAAATTTGGTGTGCTGATTTGTGAAGACGCATGGTCTTTAGCTACTGTACAGCAGCTGGCAAAACTCAATATCGAAACTGCTTTGGTACTGAATGCCTCTCCATATGAAGTGGGTAAACCACAACACCGTATCGAGACCATGGCAGCTCTGGTAAAACAGCTGAATATCAATCTGGTCTATTGTAACCAGGTCGGTGGTCAGGATGATCTGATCTTTGACGGTACCAGCTTTGTGTTAAATAAATCTGGCGAAGTCGCGCTACAGGCCCCAAGTTTCCAGGAAAGCCTTTCTATCGCAGAATATGATGCTGAACAGCTTCAATTTAGCAAAGGTACAATTACACCTGCGCTGGACACCATGGCTGAGATCTATCAGAGCCTGGTGATGGCAACCCGTGATTATGTACAGCGTTCTGGCTTCCCCGGCGTGATTCTGGGCCTATCGGGTGGGATCGATTCTGCCCTGACCCTTGCGATTGCTGCAGATGCCATTGGTGCAGACAAAGTTCAGGCGGTCATGATGCCTTATACCTATACCGCGCAAATCAGCGTAGAAGATGCGGCTGAACAAGCAAAAAATATGGGTGTAACTTTTGGTATTGCCGAAATCAATCCGGTAGTAAACAGCTTTATGCAGGTACTCTTCCCGTTCTTTGGAAGCACCCCGGCAGATGCGACTGAGGAAAACCTGCAAGCACGTTCGCGTGGCACCTTATTAATGGCGCTTTCCAACAAGTTCGGCAATCTGGTGCTTGCGACCGGAAATAAATCTGAACTGGCTGTAGGTTATTGCACACTGTATGGTGACATGGTCGGTGGCTATGCCGTCTTGAAAGATGTGTACAAAACCATTGTGTTTGAACTGGCGAAATATCGTAACAGTATTTCAGAAACACCCGTGATTCCAGAACGTGTCATTACTCGCCCACCATCAGCAGAATTGCGTCCAGATCAGGTCGATCAAGACTCTTTACCTTCGTATGACATTCTGGATGCCATCCTGTATTCATACATCGAAGAAGACATGAGTCAAGACGATATTATTGACAAAGGTTTTGATGCCGAGGTGGTGAAAAAAGTCATCCGTCTGGTCGACATGAATGAATACAAGCGCCGCCAAGGTGCAATTGGACCACGAATCAGTTCACGTTCTTATGGGCGCGAACGTCGTTATCCAATCGTCAATGGCTGGAAAGCAGGTAACTAAGCCCTTTTCTTAGTCATTTAAATCGAATCGCCCGAGTGAATACTGGGGCGATTTTTTTATATCGACGCTAAAAGTAGAAAATTAATCAACAATCATAGAAAAATAATTTTGGAAATATCTGAAAATTTACTGGATGCTTCAAATAATTTTTATCATGCGCCATACTTTTTAAAAGACAAAAAAGAGACCAAGCTGAGAGCTTGGTCTTTTAAAATGGTGGCTATGACGAGACTTGAACTTGTGACCCCCGCATTATGAGTGCGGTGCTCTAACCAACTGAGCTACATAGCCGTAAACTGTGTGCGCATTATCGTAATTTCAGGTGCTATCGTCAAGCATTTTAAAACACAAATGTTCAGTCTTTATGCAAATGAAGAATAAACTCTTAAACTTTAAACAATATTAGATTTTTTATTTGGTATTTCACATATTCTTATGAAGAACTTTAATGCTTGGAGCTTTCACCGATGTACAAAATTAACATACTGATTCTTTTGCTTAGCACTTTAGCAATCACCGCCTGCCAGGTGATTTCTCCTATTTTTGTCAACTACAATGGAGTACGTCGCGATGTGGCACAGTGGATTAATCATCAACAATTCATGAGCATGCAACAGAAACGCACCTTGGCGCAATTAAGTCGGGCTCAACAGCAAATCAAGCGTTATCCGGAATATGATCAGACTCAACGACTGGCCATTGCCAAAGAAAATCAGATTGCATTCTATTGTGCACGTTTGCATGTGAACGAACATAAAATCCAGCAACTGCAACAACAAATTTTCGCACCTGAGACGCAGGCGATTTTAAATCAATATGAACAACTGGCACCACAAATCAAATTGGACCCGGCATCCATTCAATGTGATTGATAATCAGCTTGAATATTTCTATAAATCCATATAATTCAATTACTTAAAATCAATAAACCATGAAGCTTAAAACTCAGAAACCTGCGCTTAACTGTTTAATCTATTAGACATTATACCTATGTATTTACTTGGTTTTATTTTTATACAATACAGGCTATGATCAAAGTATAAACAACTATTCGTACTCGGTTTAACGCGTCATCATTTTTATAACACTTAATTCCCAACAGGAGAATTCTAATGCCTTTTGAACATATTTTAGTTCCTATTGACGGTTCGGAAACATCTTATGCTGCCGTTGATAAAGCAGTCGAAGTTGCCAAAGCATTTAACAGTAAAGTGACAGTGGTACAGGTACTGACACTCGACCCTTATATTGCTGCGGAATATATCTCTGCAGCGCAAACCAACGACCTGATTGAACGTGCCCGCACCTCGATCTTAAAAACTCTGGATGAAGCCAAAGCAAAATTCTCTGGTGCAGGTGTTGAAGTAGATACCCAGCTACTTGAAGGCCAGGTGATTTATAGCGAGATTGTCAAAGCAGCGAAAGATTTAAATTCTGACCTGATCATAATTGGCTCACATGGCCGTACTGGCTTCAAGAAACTGTTCCTGGGCAGCGTAGCTCAAAGCATTCTAGGTCAGGCCGATATTCCAGTGATGGTTATTCGCAAGTAATCCGTGCATCAAACTTAAAATCCCCACTTTCTAAAAGCGGGGATTTTTTATATCTAGACCCAACCATCCCACTGATAGCGTTTTAAATCCACACGATCACCGTCAAGTACAATCCCTTCCTGTATCAGCTTTTGTTGCTGAATATTCTGGCCAGATGAATCAAGCTTGTTCAGACTGATTTTAGCTTGTGCATTGATCACCCGATACCAGGGAATGTCGGTATTTTCTTCCAGATGACTTAAAACCCGACCCACTAAACGTGCATGTTGAGGTAAACCGGCCAGTCTGGCAATCTGCCCATAGGTTGCAACTTTTGCATAAGGGATCTGACTGACCACAGTCAAAATCATCTCTGCCATTTCCTGACTGGCTGAACTTGTCTTGCTGCATTTCATCTGTTCAATAGTACCTTTAAATAAAAGATCACGCCCTGATCCCCCTATTAACAGCTATAGTAAAATAATCACGCCTGATTAAATGCTGAGTCAAGCGATCTCATTTCACTATTAAACATAATCCAGTAGCGCTTTATCTTCTGGATTTTATCTTTAGAAATTATCTGGATTTTCCAGCCGTTTTACCTCTTGAACTTTGTCTGGATGATGTACAGTAGCAACACCATCGATATCTTTCTGATCAATCAGAATCTCTGGCTGAAAAATAGTGATGGTTTCATTTCCTTTGACATCTTCTCCAACAATATATTGAAAACCCTTACGGTTCAGCTTGTGGCACATACGCTGGTACCAGCCTTTAAAGCCCTGTGTGTCTTCCTCGGGATTATAGTAAAAAGCATTCATCACCGCAGGTAAGCCCAGACCACACACCAGACCCGACAAGAGCACCACAATAAAGGTATAGCCCACCAAAATACTGCTATAAGCCTCTAGCTGAGGAATATTGGCCACCGCCAGAATAAGCGCCAGGGAAATCCCGCCACGCACACCGCCCCAGGACAAAATCGTTAAACTGCCGTTATAGCTTTTTCGGCGTATTTTGGGGAACATGGCAAATGCCAAGTGATTGGCAGCAAAGCGCGCTAGATGTAAAATAATAAATGCCACAATCCCGCCCAAGACCAGACTGGTACTCAGGTCAAGAATAAACAACTCCAAGCCAATCAGAGTAAACAGGAAGGAGTTAATAATCCCTTCAACCGTATGCCAGAAATGGTTCACGTCACCAATATCGGCATCGGCCAGAATTTCTTTCCATTTATTACCGACGATTAAGCCACCAATGACACAGGCAATCGGTGCTGAAGCATGGGCCAATAAAGCAATAAGATAAGAGCCACATGCCAATAAAGCAGTGGTCAGAATCAGTGACTCCATTTCATGCTTGCCACGCAAGATTCTTAATATTGCAAAGCCAAATCCCAGACCAATCAGTACGGCCACCACAATCTCATACAATAAAGTTTGCATGACAGCCAGTACCGTAAAGTTTTCGCCTTGCAGAACATTGAGCAGGGTCATAAATAAGGCGATACACATGGCATCATTAAATAACGATTCGCCTTCCAGCTTGACAATCAGATGATGCGGTGCGCGAACTGAACTCAATACGCCTTTAATGCCGATCGGATCAGTCGCCCCCAAAGCCGCACCAAGTAATAACAACACCAGTAAATCCACATGATTACCAATCAGGAACTGATAGCCATATAAAACTGCACCAAAGAACACCGCACAAAAGACCAGCGCTAAACTTGCCAAAATACCAATCGGTCGCCAATGATTACGTAAATCTGAAACCTTAAACTTCAGTGCAGATGAGGTCAGAATAAAGCAGATCACCCCATTGATCAGAAAGTCATAAAAATCGATATTACGAACAGCCTGCTCGATATTGTCAATATTAATACTAAAGAATGGATTACCTTGTAATAAACTGGCGCCCCATTGCAAAATAAAAACAAAGATGGCCGAAACAATCGGAACACCGATCGCTTGCGGAAAACCTAAAACACGCTTATTAAACATAGTGGTGGCAATGGAAAGTGCAAAGACCACCGTGAGTAGCTGAAGAAAAAAGAAATTTCCCATTCGGTTTCCTAAAGTCGGGCGAGATGGAGCAATATGCGCCGAGCGGCATGGTCAAAATAGAGATTTGAATAGCAGAGCATTAATAAAAAGGCATTCTAGCAAAACAAGTTTAATCCTCTTTTTATCGAATTGAGTTAAGTTTCTTTTCAGTATTTCCGAATGATGATTTAACATACAGATCAGCACTCGGCTTTTGCTTTCCCATCTTTCTATTTTGAATTTTTCTCCCATGCACCAAACTGTCAAAACCATTTTTCGTCTTTGTTTTGCGAGCGTGATTTTTCTGATCACCTTATCCTTATGTTTTACCTGCTTCGCTAAAATTCAGGAGATTCTGCAGGCAGAACAGCATTATCAGCAGGCAACCCGTATTCCCTTGAAAAGTACAACTGGCGAACAGTATGTTTTGGTATCTAATAACCAGCGACCGGACAATGCCATTTTCATTCTGATTGCAGGAAATGGTTATGTAGCCAAAATCAATTGTGAGCATTACAGCGCTTTATGTAGTGATGAGGACAATCAATCACATACCCGTCAAATCCAGAGCGTCCACCTAATTAAAGCGGGAAATCTGTTTTATATTGAAAAAATTCAATTTAGAGATAGCCGGACTGGCAAAGTCACGGCTCTCGAATATACCAACCATGATATGCAGCAGTTCTATCAAAATGACATCAACAATCTCAAATATACGGTCTTTGCCATTGCCTTGTTTGCTTTGGCCGCCTTATTTGTCAGTATCAAGATATTAAGAAATTTCCGGCGTTTTCTGCATAAATAAAAAAGGATTGCCTGCTCCACAGCTGCCCCACAATTGAATTAAGTAGATTTTGGAGATGCGAGTGTGACAAGGAGGTCACACCTTAGCCATCACGACAAGCATGTTGTGTATGGCGAACAAAAGACTTTTGCCTGCTTTTGACCTGTCAAAAGCAGGATTTCATGACGTCATAGATTCAAACTATAACCAAAGTTAAAATGATGAGAAGCAGTGGTACCTGCTCCTTTTTTATCTGGAAACAAGCTAAATATTTTGGTTAAAGGTATCGCAATTCGAAACCTGACCCGATTTCAAGCCGGTATTAAACCACTGTACGCGCTGCGCACTGCTGCCATGGGTAAAGCTGTCCGGTACCACCTGCCCGCGAGCACGTTTCTGTAAATAGTCATCACCAATTTTATGTGCGGCATCCATAGCTTCCTGCACATCTCCCTGTTCCAGAAACTGGGTGCGCTGATGATTATGGTAGGCCCAGACTCCGGCCAGACAGTCTGCCTGCAATTCTTGGCGCACTGAAAGCTGGTTACTCTGTACTTCGCTTGCCTGCTGACGTGCCTGCTGTACTTGAGAGGAAATCCCCAAAATGGTCTGGATATGATGACCTACTTCATGGGCCACCACATAAGCCTGCGCAAAATCTCCGGCCTGATCATTACGGGAGAGTTCGGTGGCATTCTGTTCTCCACCAATCCCCATCTGAGTACGCATATCTTTAAAGAATGCGGTATCGATATAAACTTTCTGGTCTGCCGGACAGTAGAAAGGCCCCATCGCCGCCTGAGCCGTACCACAACCCGAATTCACAATGCCATTGAACAAAACCAGTTTTGGGGGAACATACTGCTGATTTAACTGCTGCTGAAACACCTGAGTCCAGGTATCTTCAGTATCTGCTAGTACGGTGCCGACAAAATCAATCGACTCCTGCTGTTCCGGCGTAGGATTTTCCAGACCCCGTGTTTCCGCCGCACCCGATACGCCTTGGGTGACCTGTTTGGTGGTTTGATAAGCTTGCTGTGGATCGACGCCGAAGAATTTCCAGGCCACAAAAGCCACAATCAACCCGACAATACTGATACCACCAGCTTTGGCACCACCACCGCGACGGTCTTCTACATTACTACTGACACGACGACCTTTCCAACGCATAGTTTTTTTCCTTTTCTTCATCTGCTCAATTTGCAGATATTTTTGCATCTTAAGCTTTTGATGATTTGGGCCAGATTTTTTTAATCAGGCTGATGACCAGCATCACCAGCAGACCCGCTAAAATTCCCACGGCGAAATTAATCAAGGTCGGTGTTACAGCACCTACAATATTTCCGATACTGGGAATATCCTGTACATAGCTAACACTATCTTCAGTAAAGTGGTGAATAACAGGAATAGCATGATTAATAATTCCCCCACCGACCAGGAACATCGCTGCAGTTCCAACAACTGATAAAATTTTCATCAGAATCGGGGCAAATGCCAACAAGCCGCGTCCTATTTGTTGCTTAAAATCGGACTGCTGCTCGGTCAGATGCAGACCGATATCATCCAGTTTGACAATCAGGGCAACAAAACCATAGACCCCGATGGTCATCACGATCGCGATCAGGCTTAAAACGGTAACTTTGGTCAGCATAGAGGCTGCTGCTACCGTCCCCAAGGTAATCACGATAATTTCAGCCGAAAGGATAAAGTCGGTGCGAATCGCGCCTTTGACTTTTTCATTTTCAAACTGGTGCAAATCTGTTTCAGTCTGGATCAGTTGCTCACGGGCCTGTTCAGCATCCTTGGCCTTCGGTGTATGCAAGGTGTGTACGATTTTTTCCACGCCTTCATAACACAGAAACAAACCACCCAGCACCAATAAGGGGTTAATCAGCCAGCCGGCAATAAAGCTGATTAACAAGGCCAGCGGCACTAAAATCAGCTTATTGACAAAAGAACCTTTGGCCACTTTCCAGACTACCGGTAATTCACGATCTGCCCGTACGCCTGACACTTGCTGTGCATTTAAAGCCAGATCATCACCGAGGACGCCTGCTGTTTTTTTGGCTGCCATTTTGCTCATCACAGCCACATCATCCAAGACCGTCGCAATATCATCTAATAATAGTAATAAACTGCTCGCCATACTTATTATCCTTATCATATTTCAGTTTATTTTAATCAAAATTCTTAAAAATATTGTATTCACTTGTTTAATTAATAAGATTTTTTTAATACAGCTTTTTTTCTGGCTGACAATCAAAAACAGAATACCGTACAATATTGCCATTCGTTAAAATACAGCTGTAGTACTGACTACCCTTTGGAATAAATAATGAGTAATCAAGATAATCGTCCAGTGATCTTGACGGGCGACCGTCCTACCGGACAACTTCACCTCGGCCACTTTGTCGGTTCATTACGCTCTCGTGTAGGCCTGCAAGATTCTCACCATCAACACTTGTTACTTGCTGATGCTCAAGCACTCACCGATAATGCCGATAATTTTGAAAAAGTACGTCGTAACATTATTGAAGTGGCAACGGATTATCTGGCTGTCGGTATTGATCCAACTAAAACTACAATTTGTGTTCAGTCATGTTTACCTGCCTTAAACGAACTGACGATGCTTTACCTCAATTTCGTGACGGTGTCACGTTTAGAGCGTAACCCGACCATTAAATCTGAAATCCAGATGCGTGGTTTTGAGCGCGATATTCCAGCAGGTTTCTTGTGTTACCCGGTGGCTCAGGCTGCCGACATTACAGCATTCAAGGCCACTGTTGTTCCTGTGGGTGAAGATCAGATTCCAATGATCGAACAGACCAATGAAATCGTGCGTCGTCTGAACCGTCAAATCGGTCATGACCTGTTACCAGAATGTAAAGCGCTACTGTCTAATGTCGGCCGCCTCCCTGGTTTTGATGGCAAAGCGAAAATGTCAAAATCTTTGGGCAATACCATTGTGCTGGATGCGACAGATAAAGATATTAAAAAAGCCGTCAATGCCATGTATACCGATCCGAATCATCTTCGTGTGGAAGACCCAGGTCAGGTTGAAGGCAATGTAGTATTCACTTATCTGGACGCCTTTGATCCAAACAAAGAAGAACTGGAAGAGCTTAAGGCATACTACCGTCGTGGTGGCTTAGGCGATGGTACAGTGAAAAAACGTCTGGAAGGCATTCTCAAAGAATTGATTGGCCCAATCCGTGAGCGCCGTATGGAGCTTGCTAAAGACCCTGACTATATTATGGATATTTTAAAGACCGGAACAGATAAATGTCGTGATATTACCCAGGCGACTTTAGATGAAGTGAAAACCGGTTTAGGTGTATTCCGTTTCTAAACATAAAATGACCACCTAAAGCTCTTCATATGAAGGGCTTTTTTATTGCGAGGTGTTTATGCACGATAAAGCAGCAAACTCGCCCATAGAATCTCCATAGTTTTAACCTTAATTAACATCTATTAACATGAATACTGCTGAGTCAAGCCTTACCGGGTCGTATTATAGCTACATACAGTAAGGAATCAAATTTAACTCTCTCCACAGTTAAGCTTGATGTAGTTTGAAAAAACATTCCTTTTTCTACGCAATGATCACCCCAATCATTGCGTTTTTTTTGTCTTTAATTTTTTAGTATAGCGATTTAAAGCATAAAAAAACCCGCCTAAGCGGGTTTTCTAAAATTCAGCACTTATGCATTTTTATGACGCATATGCGGGAACAAGATCACATCACGGATACTTGCTGCATTAGCAAAGATCATCACCAGACGGTCAATACCAATACCTTCACCGGCTGTTGGCGGTAGGCCATATTCCAGTGCTTCTACAAAGTCTGCATCATAATGCATCGCTTCATCATCACCCGCATCTTTTTCCGCAACCTGTGCCTGGAAACGTTCCGCCTGGTCGATTGGATCATTTAATTCCGAGAAGCCATTTGCCAGTTCACGACCACCAATAAAGAATTCAAAACGGTCGGTGATGTGCGGATTATCATCATTACGACGTGCCAATGGAGAAGTTTCCGCTGGATATTCCGTAATGAATGTTGGTTGACGCAGTTTGGTTTCAACTGTTTCTTCAAACACAATCGTTTGCAGTTTACCCAGACCAAAACCTGGCTTCACTTGCTCTTTCAATTCTTCTTGAAGGAATTTTGCCAGGAACTCACGGTCATTGACATTTTCCGGAGTAAATTGCGGGTTATTTTCCAGAATTGCATCAAACATTGAAATTTTCTTGAATGGCCCTTTGAAGCTATACACTTCATCACCATAAGGTACATCGGTCGAACCCAAGATATCCAGCGCCAGTTTTTCCAGCATCTGCTCGGTCAATTCCATCAGATCTTTATAATCTGCATAGGCTTGATAGAATTCAATCATGGTGAATTCTGGGTTGTGACGCGTAGATACCCCTTCGTTACGGAAGTTACGGTTAATTTCGAACACACGTTCAAAACCACCCACCACCAAACGTTTTAAATAAAGCTCTGGCGCAATACGCAAGAACAATGGCATATCTAGTGCATTATGATGCGTTTCAAACGGACGCGCAGAAGCACCGCCTGGGATCACATGCATCATTGGCGTTTCAACTTCCATATAACGTTTTTCAGTCAGGAAGGCACGAATACCTGCAACCACTTTGGCACGAATTTCAAACGTTTTACGGGTTTCTTCGTTCACGATCAGATCAAGATAACGTTTACGATACTTTACTTCAGTATCATTCAGACCGTGGAACTTGTCTGGCAGCGGACGCAATGATTTGGTTAATAATTCAAAATGTTCGATGTGTACATACAGATCGCCTTTGCCTGAACGACCGATATAACCTTCGATTGCAATAATGTCGCCAAGGTCTAAACCTTTGATGGTCGCAAGTACATCTGCAGTGAGTTCTTTACGGGCGACATAAAGCTGGATACGACCTGTCATGTCCTGGATCACAATAAATGAACCACGGTTTAACATCACACGACCGGCAACTTTGACGTAGACCTTTTCGCCTGCTTCAATTTCTTCTTTAGATTTATCAGCGAACTGGTCTTGTAAATCTTGGGCATAATGCTCACGCTTAAAGGTATTTGGCCATGGGCTTTTACCAGTTTCTTGTGCCTGAGCTTCGATTTGCTTTAACTTGGCATGACGCTGTGCAATTAAATCGTTTTCGGAAATGATTTGTTCAGAAGTCGATTGAGCGTTAGTTTGCGTCATCTCTGCCTCGAATAAGATTAGTTAAAAAATAGAAGTTGCATAGAATAGCAGAAATCCTACCCAAATCGTAGCTTAAACACTCTCAGGAAGCGGCTTTTCTTTGGAAAAATCCACTATCTCGGCATTTTCCCAACCTTATCCCCTCAATCTAATCCACTCTACCAATACAATTCAGCTCGATTTGGAGCCGATTATGCGATTACTTAGATGAAAGTCCTAGTGTGTGACGAGGTAGAGCCAATCACTGCACAAAAAAATGCTGGCTTAGACCAATAGCTAACTGCCTTGGATGTCCACACGTTCTACAATGATGCTCAGATTGAAGATGATGTGCCAATCAATAAATACCAATATGGCATGCCCCATAAAAATGAGTAAGATTATGTCTAAGATTTTGTTTTTACATGGCTTAGATTCCTCCAGAGAATCCACCAAGTTTCATGCAATTGATGTCGTGCATAAATATTGTATTGATGTCGATTATCGTAATCTGAGCTATAATTCGGTCGCCAGTTTTTATCATGAGATGATTGAAACCATCAAACCGGATATTCTGGTGGGTCATAATCTTGGCGGCTATTGGGCACTGAAAATGTCGCAGGCTTATCACCTTCCCTGTGTGGTGGCGAATCCCATTTTGCAACCCAATTTCAGAGATGATTATCCGGCAATTTGTCATGGCGATTTACAGCATGATATTCCGCAGTTTGCCTATCTAGAACTGGGCGATGAAATTCTGGATATGCATGCGGTTCAGGCACAGCTGGAAGATTATATGCAGATTCAGGCAGTTGATGGCGGACATCATCGTCTGGAACACCCAGAACAGGTGAACGAGCTGATTCAGGAAATCGAATATCATTTTATCCGACAATAAAAAAGCCCCAATATCCGGGGCTTCTTTATATGCTTTAAGCTTAGGCTACTGCAGCTTCAGGCTGGGATTTATCATCCAGTACTGACCAGATATCCAGACCTAATTCAGCATGCAAATCAGGAAGATCAAGAAAGATACTTGCACCTAGTACTTCATGCTGACATTTGAGTGCCAATTCATTTACCGCTTTTAAAGTTCCGCCTGTTGCCAGAACATCATCAACAATGATGACTTTCTGAGACTGAACTTCCGCAGACATTTCTAAACGATCCAGACCATATTCCAGGCTATAACCGACACCCACGACTGGAGGCGGCAATTTTCCTGCTTTACGCACCAATAACAAGCCTTTGCCGGTACGTTGTGCCAACAGGCTTGCCAACACAAAACCACGCGCTTCCACTGCGATAAAGCTTTCTACTTCTGCCAGTTTGTCAGCAGGAATGCTGGCAATCAGGGCATCAGTCAATGGACCAATATTGCTCATGAAAAGTGGGGTCAAATCATAAAAGCAAATTCCTGGTTTTGGAAAATCTTGGACCGTACGAATGTGAGACCACAAAGAAGTAGACAAATTGCTCATGGGAGATCTTAAAAAAAGAAAAGGAATATGCGAATATTAAACCTATTTCCAGCCAATGAACAAGCCGAGCTGTATAATAAAAACTCAATATTTAAGCACAAGTTATTGATTTTATTAAATTCATTTATTATAAAAATATTTAATCCAGACTTTACTGATTCTAAATTATATAAAAACCTCAGTTTTTACTGCACGACTTTGGTCTATAACGCCTCATTTAAGCTAAATTTTGCCACAGCAGCCGCTTCATCACTCCACAGCATTTGCCAGCAAAGCCGATTTGACTCATTTTCAGAGAAATACTGAATCCCAAAGTCATTCTGCTGCTAATTTCGCTGATTAAGCTTTTATTCACTTTACTTTCTGAATAGAACTGCGTAAAAATTTAGCCAAATATGTTCACTGTTAAAAAGTCATATTCTTTTAGAGTCTTGCCATTTTATGGATTTTAAGCTGACGGTTACACTTGCTCAGTTTTGGAGAGTTACATGAAAAAGTATCAATGCATCGTTTGTGGATGGATTTATGACGAGGCGGAAGGTTGGCCTCAAGACGGCATCGTGGCGGGAACCAAATGGGAAGATATCCCGGATGACTGGACCTGTCCAGATTGTGGCGTGTCTAAAGTCGATTTCGAAATGATCGAAGTCTGAGCACGCCCAGTTAAAGACCATGTCGATATGGTCTTTTTTTATGTCCTTTTTATCCTCATATAAAACAGCATGGAGCCCTACAGCATGGAAACGACTATGCATCCTATCGTTATTATTGGTTCAGGTATGGCAGGTTATGCTGTAGCACGTGAATTTCGCAAACTTAATCCAGAGCATGAACTGCGGATGATTTGCGCGGATGATGCGATAAATTATGCCAAACCTACCCTTTCCAATGCTTTGGTTGGCAAAAAAGCGCCTGAACAGATTGCATTGGGCGATGCTGCAAAAATGTCGGCACAACTGAATATGCGGATTGAACAGCAGACTTGGGTCAAAGCCATTCATCCGGAAGATCATCAGCTGGTACTTGAGAAAGATGGTCAGGAAAGCACGCAGAATTATTCCAAACTGGTCTTGGCGGTCGGTGCCAACCCGGTACGTTTAGCCATTTCCGGTGATGCCAGTGATGACATTCATGTGGTGAATAATTTAAGTGACTATAAGACGTTCCGCAGCAATCTGGCGGCACGTGAAGATAAACGCGTGGTGATTTTAGGCGCAGGCCTGATTGGCTGCGAATTTGCCAATGACCTGCAAAATACCGAGCATCAGGTCACAGTGATCGATCTGGCACCTCAACCGCTGGGCCGCTTATTGCCAGAACATGTTGCTACAGCATTCCAGAAAAACCTTGAAGAAACCGGCATTCATTTCGTCTTGGGCACCACGGTCGAGAAGGTCTCTCGTGCTGAAAATGGTGACTATTTGGTCATGCTGGCCAATGGTCAGTCTCTCGTTGCTGATGTGGTTTTGTCTGCGGTAGGTCTACAGCCGAATATTTCTTTGGCCAAACAGGCAGATGTTCATACCAGTCGTGGAATTTTAACCACGGCGCAACTGGAAACCAATCATGCCGATATTTATGCCGTAGGTGACTGTGCTGAAGTGAATGGTACCTTATTGCCTTATGTCATGCCCATCATGCAACAGGCGCGCGCGCTGGCAAAAACCCTGAATGGCGAACATACGGCTGTACATTATCCGGCTATGCCAGTGGCAGTGAAAACGCCTGCTGCACCTTTAACTGTCCTGCCTGCACCAGTCGATGTTGAGGTCACCTGGGAAACTGAAGAGCTGGAAGATGGCATGCTGGCCAAAGCCATCGACGGTAGCGGCACTTTACGTGGCTTTGTACTCTTGGGTGCAACTGCGGGCAAACAACGTCTGTCTTTGACCAAGCAGGTTCCTGACTTGATTCCTGCTGTGGTTTAGAGGTTTAATACTCAGGATATTTTTTAAACAAAATATCCTTTAATTAGGACAGCAATTATGCACAGCGCATTACAGTTTAATCTTTCTCCATATAGTTCTTTCATGCGTGAAACCAGAGTTGATCTGGGTAATGGTGTGGAATTACATGTCGAGGTGGGCGGAAATCCGGAAAATCCTACGCTGCTCTTGATTATGGGACTGGGTGCGCAGGTGCTGTACTGGCCTGACTTTTTTTGCAAATCATTGATTGATCAAGGTTTCCATCTGGTACGTTTTGATAATCGCGATATTGGCCTGTCTTCAAAATTCCATAACAAGGGTCCACGCCTGAACACCCTGAAAATGATGAGCCGTTTTGTGCTCGGTCTGGGCAATCAGGGTGCACCTTATGACCTGTATGATATGGCTGAAGATGTCAGTCTGCTGATTGAAAAAATGGGGCTGGATCAGGTTGATGTATTGGGTGCATCCATGGGTGGCATGATTGCCCAGATTCTGGCGGCACGCTATCCGGACAAAGTCAAAAAACTGGGTTTACTGTTTACCAGCAACAATCAGCCGCTGTTGCCACCGCCCTTTCCCAAGCAACTCTTTAGTTTGATTGACAAACCGGCTTCAACAGATGAAGATGGTATTGTAGATCATAGTCTAAAACTGTTTAACATCATCGGTTCGCCAGGTTATGTCAATCATCTGGAAGCGGTGCAGACCGCACGTAAATTATATAAACGAAGTTACTATCCTGCCGGTGTACTTCAACAGTTTTTAGCAATATTATGTACAGGTTCATTGCTGCAACTGAACAAGCAAATCAAGCAAGAGACCCTGGTGGTTCATGGTGCTCGTGATCGATTGCTGCCTCCCAGTCATGGCAAGGCCGTTGCAAAAGCGATTCCAGGGGCTAAATTTGAATTAATTGATGGAATGGGGCATGATATCCCACCGCATTTTATTCCATATCTTAGCGAATTATTTGCTGATCATTTTAAATCATAAACATTAGGACACTATGGCTGCACTACCCTCCTTAAGACAGCTGTCATACCTCGTAACACTGTCAGAGACGCTACATTTTACAGAAGCTGCTCGCCGCTCATTTGTCACCCAGTCAACTTTGTCTGGCGGCATTATGGAGCTGGAGCGTTTACTCGGTGGCGTACTTGTTGAACGCGATCGCCAGAATGTTCGTTTAACGCCTCTTGGTGAACAAGTGGTTGCACGCGCACGTGTTCTACTGGCTGATGCTCAGGACTTGATGCGTTTAAGTCGTGAGATGAGTGAACCCTTAACCGGTGATTTACATCTTGGCGTGATTCCTACGATTGCTCCCTTCCTGCTGTCACAGCTGCTAGAAGAAGTGCATAAACAATTACCAAAAATCCAGTTGCATCTGCATGAAGCACAAAGCGAAAAAATTGTAGAAAAACTGGAACATGGCAACCTGGATATGGTGGCCTTGGCGCTGCCTTTCGATACACGTGGCCTGAAAGTGGCCGAGATTGCCAAAGAGAATCTGTATCTGGTTTATCAAAAATCAGATCAACACGCTGCACAAGCGAATTCTCTGGAAGATCTGGATCTATCTCGCCTGATGTTACTTGAGGAAGGTCATTGCTTACGTGATCATGCCCTGAGTGCCTGCCCGATTGGTGAGCGTAAAAATGATCATCGTTTAAAAGCCAGCTCTTTGCCGACTTTAATCGAAATGGTCTCTGCAAATCTTGGTTTTACTTTATTGCCAGAAATTGCGATTTATACCAATATGATCAAAGCCAACCCTGAGATTCTGGTCAAGCCAATCAACTCTGCGCCAAGTCGCACCCTGGCATTGGTGACGCGTAAAAGTACACCGCTACAAAGCGAATTTGATGTGTTATTACAGATTTTCCAAAAAATCACTCAGCACAATGCTGCTTGAGCTAAAATTTTAGATGATTAAAAGGAGCACACCCGTTGCTCCTTTTTTTATATCTCAAAGTGGATATAGCCAACCATCATAGACCTGCTAAAGTCTCAAACTGACTGTTGCTGTCATCGGTTTTAATCTGCAATAAATGCTATTTAAGACGAAGATGAGGTAATTATCGTTAAATCCCTATTTTTTGGGATATTCATTTTATTTTGCTTCATTCACAGTATAGCCTTCTCTCAGAATCAACAGGATTGAGCTTATTGGCTGCCCTCTTGCCTGCACCGGTTTTAGTCATCACTTCATTTACTGACCTGAACCTGTCCAAAACTCAGACTGTGCTGCAACAACTGGGCTATCAACCAGATATGCTGCTATATGCAGACAATTTCCAATCTGCACAAGAGATGATTGCCGAACATCTGCCTAACTTGATTCTTTATCACCTGACAGAAGCCTCACAGATTCATTTCATCGGCCAGATGAAACTGCATAACCCAAATACACCTGTAGTTGCCGTACTCAAGAGTGAATCCACAGCACTCATTTATTCAGCAATCTTATCTGGTGCAAATAGCTATATCCAACCTCAGGCTTCATTCATCCAGTTTACTGAAAGCCTGAAAATTGTCTTGCGTGGCGGTGCCTATATCCATGCTGAACTGGCAGAACATATCCTGTACCAGCTCACTGACAAAACCTGTCTCAAGGTAACCGAATTGCAGCTCTTACACTTACTCAGCCAGCAAAAAACCCCAGTAGACATACAGCTCCAGCTGACTGACTATCAGATGTATGCCCAGGTCAAACAGATCTATCGCAAACTGCTGATATCCTCTGATTAAAACCCTTGAATGCTATTTTCTGGATAAAAAAGAGGCTGAATTTTCAGCCTCTTGAGAGTATTTATTTAAACAAGTCCAATAAAATGCGTTGAGCATTATGTGGCTTTTCACCTTCTTGCAGCTGTGCCCGCAGCCAGGTTCCATCCCCTTGTAATAACCAGGATTGCTGATTATCTTTCAGATAGTTAAGTAGCCCCTGTTGATAGATGCGTTTTTTCAACGCTTCATCTTCTACTGGGAAGCAGGCTTCGACCCGGTTAAACAGGTTACGATCCATCCAGTCTGCGCTTGAACAGTAAACCCGTGCATTACCGTTATTGCTGAAATAATACACGCGGGTATGTTCCAAGAAACGCCCGACAATCGAACGTACCCGAATATTTTCAGACAAACCTGGCAATCCCGGACGCAAACTACAAATCGAGCGGATAATCAGGTCAATTTGTACCCCCGCCTGAGAAGCTTCATAGAGTTTATTGATCAACTGCATCTCGGTCAGCGCATTAACTTTGACAATAATCTGCGCCGGCTTGCCTGCCTTGGCATTCACGATTTCATTATCAATATAATTAATGAGTTGGGTATGTAAGGTAAATGGCGCATGTAACAGCTTTTTCAGCTTGGCCATTTTTCCCATACCGGTCAGCTCCTGAAAGATACGGTGCACATCTTCACACAGGTCTTTATCCGTGGTGAGCAAACCATAATCGGTATAGATTCGCGCATTGCCGGCATGATAGTTGCCGGTTCCCAGATGCACATAGCGCACCAGTTTATTATTTTCCCGGCGTACCACCAGAATCATTTTGGCATGGGTTTTATAGCCAACGATGCCATAGACCACTACCGCACCGGCTTCTTGCAGGACATTGGCCACTTCGATATTGGATTCTTCATCGAAACGTGCACGCAATTCAATCACGGCCGTGACTTCCTTGCCATTGCGGGCAGCTTCCGCCAGCACCTGCACGATTTCAGAATCCGGGCCACTGCGGTACAAGGTCTGTTTGATCGCCAGCACTTGTGGATCACGTGCAGCTTCACGCAACAATGAAATGACCGGTGCAAAAGACTCAAACGGATGATGCAGCAAGATGTCCTGTTTTTGCATGGCACTAAAAATATTTTCAGATTTTTTCAGTACTTTGGGAATAATCGGGGTATGTGAATCATAGCGTAAATGCGGGCGCTTGAAATTAGACAGTAAGCGCGCCAGATTGACTGGGCCTGCGACTTTATAAAGCTGCTCTTCTTCCAGATCAAATTCATTCAGCAGATATTCATAAATATGCTGCGGACAGTTTTCTGTCACTTCCAGACGTACAGCACGGCCAAAACGGCGTGAACTGAGTTCGCCTTTAAGCGCCTTAGCCAAATCTTCAACATCTTCATTCAGGGCCAGATCGGCATTCCGCGTGACACGGAACTGATAGCAACCGGTCGCTGTCATGCCTGGGAACAGATCCGAAACATGTTCATGAATAATCGCGGACAGCATCACATGATGCTCTTTGCCATCGGTTAATTCATCTGGCAGACGTACCACGCGTGGTAACGAACGCGGCGCTGGCACCACAGCCAGATCAATCTGACGGCCAAAGGCATCTTTACCTTCGAGAGTCACAATAAAGTTCAGTGACTTATTCACCAGACGTGGAAACGGATGTGCAGGGTCTAGGCTAATTGGCGTCAGGACAGGCGCAACCTGTTCCTGAAAATATTTTTTCACCCAGGCCGATTGTGCCGGAGTCAGTTCACCACGGCGCAAGAAACAGATATCTTCCTCACGCAGTTTTGGCAAAATTTCTTCATTTAAAATACGGTACTGGCGTTCAATCGCAGTATGTGCAGTTTTGGAAATCTGTTCCAGCACCTGCTTTGGGGTCAGGCCATCCGGACTGCGACTTTCATTGTCCAAATCTAACTGTTCCATCATTCCTGCGACCCGAATCTCAAAAAATTCGTCCAGATTACGCGAGAAAATTAACAGGAAATTCATGCGTTCAAGCAAGGGATGTAAAGGATCGACAGCCTGTTCCAGGACGCGTAAATGGAAGTCTAAAATAGACAGTTCACGATTTATATAACGATCATTATATGTATATTCGGGCTGTGCTGAAGTAGTGCTGGCTGCCGTATTCATATCAAACCTATGCGGATTTAAAATTGTGCTTATCAGTTCAAGTATGCTTCAAATTGATGACAATTTCATAAAAAAAAGCCCAAAAACTGGGCTTTTTCTTTAAATAATTATTTAAGGCAATTCTGCATAACGCATATAACGCTGAATCATGCGCTTGCGTGCATTTAAGGCAGAGGAGTTGCGATGATCCTGAAAATATTTTGGATTGGTCAGAATGGCCGCCAGAAAGATCGCTTGATCCTGAGTCAGGCTTTGCGCAGTTTTGCCAAAATAATGTTTGGCTGCGGCTTCTACGCCATAGATATTGTCACCAAATTCAATCGAGTTTAAATAGACTTCCAGAATCCGCTGTTTCGACCACATACGTTCCATCATCCAGGTCGCCACCGCTTCCTGGCCTTTACGTACAAATGAACGCTTATTAACCAGAAATAGGTTTTTCGCCAGTTGCTGGGAAATGGTAGAACCCCCAGCCACCACCCGGCCTTGATCCCGGTTTTTATTCAGCGCAGTTTGAATACCGTCCCAGTCAAAACCATGGTGATGAATGAATTTTCCATCTTCGGCAGTGACAATGGCACGTTTCAGATTCAGGCTGATCTCATCATAGGGACGCCATTGATGTTGAATGGCTTTGGAAGGTTCCGTCCAGTAATCAATCCGCATCATCATGGTGGTATTGACCGGATTGGTTCGCCACCAGGCCAGACTGGCAAAGATCCACAATTGAATCAGTAAAATCACACTGACGATGACTAATATCGTGCGGATCAGAAAGGCTTTCATGTCAGTGCGTTACTCCTGAAAATTTGATTTTTCGTGTTAAGCTTATTCGAAATATACAATCACAGCAAAAAAAATAGCATGTCTGAATACGCTCCCCCTGTCGTACACCGCAAACTTGAAATGCAGCTCTGGTGGATCACGGCCATTTTAATCGCGATTAATGTCGGATTATTTGGCTGGCAGGCCATCAATGGTATGGATATCAGCCAGCCGAGTACCCGAGATGCGATTCTCTGGGGTGCCGATTATGCACCTTTAACCTATTTAGCGGAACCCATGCGTTTGTTTAGCAGCATGTTTTTCCATTTTGGCCTGATTCACCTGATGTTGAATATGTGGGCCTTGTATATTTTTGGTAGTGTTGCCGAACAACTGTTTGGCCGGATGTATTTTATTGGCTTATACCTGTGTGCCGGCTTAATGGGCAGTTTGCTCAGTGGCTATATGAACATTCAGGACAGCTATGATCTGATTGCAGGGGGTGTGGCCAACCCAAGTTTATTGCCGGCGGTCAGTGCCGGTGCATCCGGTGCGGTGATGGGACTCGGCGCTTCACTGACGGTATTGGCCCTGTTGCCGATGCTGCCCCAGCAACGTTTTATTCTGGATAAAAAGACCTTGGTGATGGTGATGGGTCTGAACCTGGCCATGGGCTTTATGATCAGCGGAATCAACAATGCCGCACATATTGGTGGCATGTTGATGGGCGCTTTTTTAACCTTGCTGTGGTATGCCGGACAAAAAATGCAGCGTAGCCGCCTGATCAACCTGATCGCTTTAGTGATCGGTTTCGGCCTCTGTGTGCTGCTTTATCAACATAACTTGGCCTTGATCGAAGCAATTCGCCCACTGTGGCAAGATATTCTCGACCTGATGCGACAACAATTGCAGCTTTAAATCATTACCGCTTTAAATGCCAGCGAATTTAAAAAGCCATGGAGATGAATCTTACTGATTCATCTCACGCAAGCTTTGTAAGGGCGGAATGTCCGACAGATAGCTCAGACGATAACGGCCAATCAGCGCACATAACACAGTCATGAAAATCGGCAGGATAATCCAGATTTCCCAGTGTGGCTGAATCATTAAATCCATACGATAACTGGCGATTGCGCTAATCACTTCGGCAAACAGACAGGAAACCACTCCGGCAAACAGTCCGATAAAACCAATTTCCAGACTCATCATGGTTTTCAGTTTTTGTTTGGAGCTGCCAAATGACCGTAGCAAGGCCACTTCACGTTTGCGTTCATCCATGAGCAGGTTCAGACAAGCCATCAGTACCAGAAAACCGGAGATACTAACCAACACGGCCAGAATCGTCACGATCTGCACCAGTACATTCACAATACGCTTGATCTCTTCCAGAATCAGGCTGACATCAATAAACACCGTATTGGAAAATTGCTGGATCACAGACACCAGTTTGTCCTTATCTTGTTCCGGCACATAGAAACTGCCCAGATAACTTCCGGCATTGGCATCCATGCTATTCGGGGCAAAAATAAAGAAGAAATTCGGACTAAAACTTTCCCACTCGACCGTTCTTAAATTGATAACCTTCGCTTCCAGCACACCTTCGGGCAAACTAAAACTGAGCTTGTCGCCAATCTTGATGCCTAATTCTTCAGCAGTATTGGCTTCGACCGATACCGTGCCGACCTGTTGCAAAACTGCGTCACCACGAATAATCACATTATCCTGTGGATAGCTGTCGGACTGGGTCAGGTTCAGCTCGCGTTTTAAAGTATTATTGCTTTTGACTAATTCTGGAGCAAAAGGCTGATCATTTTTAGCCACCAGACGCCCACGAACGTTCGGATACAATGGTGTACTTTTCCAGCCATTCTGCTCAATTTGAGCTTTTAGGTCTGGCATGTCAAACGGCGGCAAACCATACACAAACTGATTTGGTGTACCTTGCGGCAACTGTTGCTGCCAACGCTCTAATAGGTCTGTGCGCAATACGGCTAATACTGTAATCAGACTAAGACCCAAGGCTAAAGCGGTAATCTGTAAGGCTGTTTGAGATGGTGTTCGTACATAGGCTGACAGATTCAATTTCTGATTGCGCAGCAGTTTTAAGATCAACCATACCGTCAGATACAACACTGCACATAACACAATAATCGCGCCAATCACCCAGGCAGTCAGGAGCAGATTTTCGGTTAGAATCACGCTAAAAATAATCAGGCTCAGCGTTCCGGTCAGCAGCATCCACAGCATGGATTGCACTGATTTTTCCTGCTGGCGGATTACTCGAATTGGTGGCGTGTTCAACAGTTGCAATAGGCTCGGCATGACAAAGCCCAACAGCACCACCGCACTGGTCAGCATCGCGACTGGTAATGGCCCGAGCAACATTGCTAGGGCTGAAAATTCAATCTGAAAATTTGGAATCAGCTGCAACATCAACTGTAACAGGCCATAGCCCAGACTGATCCCGACCACAGTGCCAATCAGCATGGCAATCAACAAGACCAATCCCAGCAAGGCCAGATAGGCGGCTAGAATCTGCTTTTTAGTCGCGCCGATACAACGCATCAAGGCAATATGATCCTGATTCTGCTGCACATAACGCTGCGCGGTTAAGGCGATGGCAATGCCGCATAATAAAATGGTCAGAATATTTGCCAGTTGCAGGAAAGTGTCCAGATTGGCAATCGGCTTCATTAAACGGGTATTTCCTTCACTGGCATTACGTAATCTGAGGCTACTTTGCTCCTCAAACTCCTGCTCTTGAACTTCCGCTGGTGTTTCAGCAGAACCGTTTGTTGACTTGACCTGCTGTTTAAATAAGGCTTCATATTCTTGAGTATGCTCAGGAGAGCCCGCCATCAGTAAGCGATATTCAATTCGGCTTCCCACCTGAATGGCATTGGTTCGCGGCACATCAGTCTGAGAAATAATCACAGTCGGTGAAAAGCCGGAGAATCCAAGCTCCTGATTGGAATCCTGTTCAATTTTGGCGGTGACTTTAAACGCGGCATCGGCAATATTCAGTTGATCGCCCAGTTGGACTTTGAGTAAGTCCATGGCGCGTGGACTCAGCCAGATTTCACCCGGCTGAATCGCGTTTTTTGCTGGCTGTAGCTGCAGCTCACCACGCAAGGGAAAAGCCTGATCAATGGCTTTAACATTGACCATGACAAACTGTTCATCGGTATAGGCCATAGTGCTAAAGAAGGTGACTTCTGACTGCTTTAAATCCAGCTGCTTGGCCTGATCACGCCACTGCTCTGGCAAAGGCTCATTGTCTGAAAGTACCAGATCACCGGCCAGCATTTCCGCTGCCTGCAAGGCGACTGCATTTTGAATCTGTTCATTGCTAAACTTGAGTGCCGTAGTGGCACTAATTGCCAAAGTCAGCGCAATGATTAAGAGATAAATCCCTGTACTTTTAAAGCTTTGCGTCAGTAAAGGACGAAATAATGGATTCATTTCATCCTCCACTCGGATGTTCAATCAACTGACCATTCAACAGTTCGAAATGCCGCTGACATTGCTGCGCCAGTTTCCGGTCATGGGTGACCAGCACCAAGGTCGTACCCAACTCCCGGTTCAGTTGAAACAGCAATTGTTCAATTTCTTTGGCAGTTTCACCATCCAGATTGCCCGTCGGTTCATCAGCAAAAATGATTTTCGGTTCACTGACCAATGCACGCGCAATCGCCACACGCTGCTGTTCACCGCCAGACAGCACTTTCGGGGTTTGCTGTGCCTGTCGATCCAGCCCTACCTTGTGCAACAGTGCCAGTGCCTTCTGCTCAGCGTCTGCATATTTAAAATCAGGCTGTAAACGCAGCGGTAGCATCACATTTTCAAGCGCAGTCAAATGTGGCAACAGCTGAAAAGACTGAAACACAAAACCGATATTTCTCAAACGGACCAGCGCGCGTTGTTCTTCATTCAAATGAGACACCGATTCACCGCAAACCATGAGTTGCCCGGCACTGGCCTGATCCAGAGTCGCCAGAATCCCCAGTAAAGTAGATTTTCCAGAACCGGAACGACCGGTAATTGCCACCTGCTCGCCTGCCATAATCTCCAGATCAAGATCCTCAAAAATAGTCAGCTGTTTTTGTGAAAGTTGTATCTTTTGTGTCAATTTCTGGGCAGAAATAATCGCCTGTGGCATGATGTTCGAATCGTTGCTACTTTGAATCATACGTGTCCTATATGAAAGATCTTAATCAGAAAACTCGGGTATTGTCTTACTTGTTTTTGCTCAGTCTGTGCCTGTTACCGCTCGGGGTATCAGCAAAGACGATTATGATTTTAGGTGATAGTTTAAGTGCTGGTTACGGTATTCAGCCACAACAAGGCTGGGTACATTTATTACAAAAACGTTTAGAGCAACAGTATCCGAAACAGCATAAAGTGGTCAATGCAAGTGTCAGTGGAGAAACCACCAGTGGAGCGCTGGCCAGACTGCCGAAACTGTTGCAGACGCATCGTCCAGACCTTGTAGTCATTGAGTTGGGTGGTAATGACGGCTTACGCGGACAGCCGCCGCAAATGATTCAAAAAAATTTAGCCAGCCTGATTCAGCAAAGCCAGAAAGCCAAGGCCAAAGTCGTGGTATTTGGTATGAAGATGCCGCCTAATTATGGACAGGCCTATAGCAAGGCCTTTGAAAATAATTATAAGGTAGTGAGCCAGCAATATAAGGTGAAATTGTTACCGTTCTTTATGCAGGGTGTGGCCGGCAATAAAACCCTGATGCAAAAGGATCTGATTCATCCAAATGCCAAGGCACAAACCATCCTGCTAAATAATGCCTATCCATACATTAAAGGCGCTTTATAAAGCGCCTTTAAATTATTTTAGATTGTATTTAAATAAATTTTGCCTAAAAATCAAAGAACAATACTTCACCTGTTTCCAGTGAATATTCAGCACCGACCACTTTGAGTTGTCCTTGCCCAATCAGGTTTTCTAATACTGCTGAACCATGACGTAGTTGGTTAACCGATGCAAATACGTTAGAACGCACGGCATGCTTGGACAATTTTGCCAAGTCATTTTTCAGTTCAGTTTGCATTAAGGTTTCAACAGAAGGACGTACTCGATTTACAATCGACATCAGGTTTGCCGACGGCGGGCAATCTGGGCACATTAAGGTATCAATGGTGGCCTGGATCGCGCCACAATGACTATGACCTAAGACTACAACAATAGCGCAGTCATAGCGTTCCGCCGCAAATTCAACACTCCCGACCTGTGATGGTGCGACAATATTGCCTGCAACACGAATCACAAAAAGATCACCGAGACCCTGATCAAAAACCATTTCAGCCGGGACACGCGAATCTGAACAGCCCAGTACAATTGCAAATGGGTTCTGATCCTCTGCCATTTCTGCGCGCTGTTGGTGGCTCAGTTGTTTTGGATGCGAGGTATCACCGCTGACAAAACGTTGGTTCCCTTGTTTAAGACGTTCTAAAGCTTCTTGAGCTGTGAGCATTCTTTTCTATCACCGATGTTTTAGTTGCAATATTTTACTGCCAGTTTTTTTGAATGTCACTTGCAAAAAATCTTAGCTGCTTAAATTTTTAACATTTATCTAATTTCATTTCAGCAGGGGTTTTATGTGCAGCACATCACATTTTCCAGTCATTTAATGCAATCTAGCAAAAAACTAATGGGTGACAAGCGCCAGGATTGATTTAAAATAGAATGAAGAATAATGTTTTTATTTGACTGAAATAGCAAATTTACAACATGGAAGTATTTGAGCAATTTGCTCGCTGTGTATTTTTTGGGGAATGTGCCAATGAAGAAAATAATAAAGTTGCGCTCGAAAATAATCTGCTCGACCTTAGTCGCGTTTACGATGGCATTGCCGAGCTTTGCACATAGTCAATATATGTTTAGCCAGCTGAATGAAAAGCCTGCCAAAATATTACAACAACATCTGCTGCAGGAACGAACACAGGCTGGACTTCAATCCAAGACACTTAAAATCGGTGATGTGACCTGGAGCTACAGTGAAGGTGGTGCCAAGAACAAGCCTTCAATTCTGCTGATTCATGGTCTGGCAGGAACGCGAGATAACTGGAATCGGGTCGCACAGTTTCTGACTCCACATTATCATGTGATTATTCCTGACTTGCCGAGCAACGGCGATACCAAGGTTCCGGAGAATTTCGATGTTTCTGTGCCCAATGTGACTTTTCAGATGCGTTTATTCATTGAAACCTTAAATGTAGACGAGAATTTACATATTGCCGGACATTCCCTGGGGGGATCGATTGCCACGGTCTATGCCTCACAATATCCCTTCGATACGCAAAGCCTGTTTTTAATCAATAGTGCCGGCCTGTATAAAATGGGCAATACGCCCTATACCAAAGACCCGCAAGCCCTAAAAGACCTAATCGTCAGCAAGCCCGGTGATCTGCAAGATGTCTCCAGACAGCTGATGCAGAACCCGCCGGTGATTCCTTATCAGCTCCAGTATGCACAGGAAAAACTGCTGATTTCACGTTCTGAGCAGACCAGTAAATCGATTGATCAGGTCGTGATGCTGAACCGGATTTATACACCAGAAACCTTTGCCCGCCTGACCCGCACAGTTGAAGCACCGACCTTGATTTTATGGGGCAGACAGGACCGGATCATCAATGTCGAAGTGGTTAAAGAACTGCATGCCCTGTTGAAACGTGCCGAAACGCCGGTGATTCTGAACAATGTCGGGCATATGCCGATTCTGGAAGCAGAAAAACAGGTGGCACAACATTATTTGCCTTTTCTGGCCAAGACCCAGACCCTAAAAAACCCGCTTGCTGATAAACTCATTCCTTTAAATTAAGTTTCAGAGCCGTTATGCAGAAACACCCGATGATTGAGCAGTTGATCGATGCTCAACTTGATTTTCTCGATCAGGCATTTTCTCAATCTGAAACGATTCAAACTGAGTTTCATGCGTTTTATCTGTGTTTACGTAAACAGAACCTGAAAGATCTATGGAGCTGTGATCTGATTCATCAGCTTTTACAAAAACAGATTCTGGATACTGCTGCCAGCAGCTTTCTGATTGAGCAGATTGCTGAGCATATCCGTTTTGCACTGGTACATCCGGCCAACGATACGACCAAAATTGCCGATGTGATTCCAGTCCTGACCGTGGATAAAATCGCACAATATGTTGCCAGTAAAAGTGGCCATCGTCAGCGTCTGATTAAGACCGTCGTGAATAATCCGGCATTTTCGGCCATGATCACGCAACTGATCCAGCATTCCATTCAGGATTATCTGGATAATTCTGTCATCGCTAAAAGCGTGCCCGGGGTTTCCCGTTTTATGAAAATGGGCAAGTCGGTACTGGAAAATGTCACCGATACGGATCTGGACAGTACTATTGCGCGTTATCTGCAAAAGAATATTTTAAAACTGAGCCAGATGAGTGAACATGTGCTGAACCAGCACTTTGATGATGAAAAACTCTATCATTTTCAGGCCAATCTCTGGCATAAAATTAAAGATATGCCGGTATCGGTATTGAAAAATTATATTGAGCTTCAGGATTTAAATCAGACAGTCGGTTTAGGACATGAGATCTGGGATCATTTACGTCAGACGGATTATCTAAAACAGCAAGTTCATGATGGAGTTCATACCTGGTATGTACGCAATCAGGAACATACTTTTGACAGCTTGCTGCGTGATCTGAATATTGATGAAGCCTTAATCCAGCATGAATTACAGCAATTGTTGAACCCGATCATTCAACAGATGGTTTCACAAGGTCATTTACGTGAACGTACACGCAGATATCTGGAACAGTTTTATTATTCAGAAGATACTTTGAAGATTCTTAAAGTATAAAGTTTAAAAAGCCGCTCGAGAGCGGCTTTTAAATTGTTTAGAAATTATAAGTCAGTCCGACAAAGACTTCCTGACGATCCAGATAATAATCATTTGAAGCATTTACTAATTTTTTATCAAATAAATTATTGAGACCACCTCTAACAGTCACTTGATCGTTCACTTCATAATTCGCAGATAAGTTAAATACCGTATGTGGTTTTTGCATCACCACCGTATCTTCAATACTTGCCGTATATTGTTCACCGGTATATTGCGCTGCAAGTTCCAATGAAAGTGGATCAGTGGGGGTCCAGTTGAGTGCACTATAAACGGATAACTCGGGAATCGTTGAAAGATTTCTGCCAGTTACTAAGTTTTTTGATTCAAAATAATAGGTTGCATTGGTCTTCCAGCTTAAATTCTCTAAAAGTGGTAATGCCACACTTGCTTCCAAGCCCCGTACACGCGCTTTTTCAGCATTTTGATATTGTGTCCACCACACCCCATTAATTTCTCCTAAAGCACGATATTCAATTTTATTTTTAAAATCTGTGTGGAAATAAGTTAAACCGAGATCAAAATCATTTTGAGCAAAATTAAATCCAAGTTCATAGTTGGTACTTTCTTCAGGCTGCAGGTCTGCATTACCCGCCATATAACATCCGCCCGATACATAGCCTAAAGGTTTCAAGGATGTACATCCATTCCCCCCTGAACGCGTCGCTGCACCTGCAGTATTCTCTTTGAGTGAAGGAGCTCTAAAGCCCTGAGCAACACCACCTTTAATGGTCAATGCATCATTTGGTTGCACCACCAAATAAGCACGTGGACTATTATGTGTGCCAAATTTATCGTGATGATCAAAACGATTACCAAGGGTCAAATTGACTTGATCATTAAAAACAATTTTATCTTCAACGAACAATGCCCAAGTATCTCCTTCTAGCTCTGAACCATATTCTTTGCCGTCATAACTTGGAATAGCCAGCCCAATATTACGGGTATTAACCAGTTCTTCTGATTTCCATTGACCTCCCACTGTCGCAACATGCTCCACACCTAATTTAAACGGAATATTGAGATTAGCTTCTACAATGCTTTCCTTGGATTTTTGTGTGGTCGGCCCAGTCTCTGTCACCTGACTTTGATCATAATCATTGTAGTAAGCCGTAATTTTTGAATCACCGAAACCCCATTGAGCATCATGTGATAGAGACACTGAACGATGTTCTAACTCAGATGGACCCCATGCTAATAAAGCCTGTTCTTTACCATCCACCACCTGAGGCGTGGTCGAGGCATTATTCTCTTGCAAGCCATAACCCAGCTCTAAAGATAAGCTATGAATATCGTTCGGCGTATAATCAAACTTTAAGTTCGCATTCTGATCACGACTACCCGATTGTCCGGTTGCTTTACTTCCTGCCATTCCGGGAAGATTACGGTCAGAGGTTTGATAGCCTTGATCCGCTTCCTGTTCAGTGATCCCGACTGTGGCACGCATACCTAGTGTATCGGTTAAAGGGCCATATCCCACGAGTCCTGATTGAATGGTTCGCCCTAAATCCGAAGATGTCGTTGGCATGGTATGGTTTAAGGTCAATGAGCCACCCCATTCTGAAGGGATTTTTTTGGTAATGATGTTGATCACTCCACCCATCGCATCAGAGCCATATAAAGAAGACATGGGTCCACGTACAACCTCAATACGTTCAATCATTTCTGGTCTCACCCAGTTTAGATCTTGATGTCCTAGGTTTGCACGATAATTGGTATCTCGAGAAGAGCCCACACGTTTACCATCAATTAAGATCAGCGTGTAATTGTCAGGCATCCCGCGTAATTGTATTTTTGAACCTGCCCCATTTGAACTTAGGCCCCCTGTTACGCCGGGCACGCGTTTCAAGATATCGGCCAGACTTGAAACAGGCTGTTTCTGTATGTCTTCTGCCGTAATGACACTAATTGAAGCTGGCGCAGATTTAACATCAACTGCCTGTCCACTCGCAGTCACCACAATCGTTTGTAATTTGGTCGCATCAGCCTGTACGATTCCCTCTTTTTCTTCAGTAACTTGGTCTTGCGCTTGGACTGAAACAGTCATTGCTGTAAATACTGCGAAAGCTAAAGTTGTTTTTAAGAAGGGCTTATTCATACCTTGCACGTCCTAAGAGTTATGAAGAGATCATGTTTATTCGGTTGCGAAGTGTAACAGGGATTTCCACAAATGCAATTACTATTAATAATTATTATCATTAACATTTATTAAACTTAAAGCCAGATATAAAAAAACCTCGAAAGTTCGAGGTTTTTTAGAATGCGATAAATGAACTGTTCTATAGAACAGCTTATTTCATATACGCACCTTCAGATTGGCTATGATCCGTTTCATCAACGACATGCATCAATTCAGGAATATGCTGCTTTAGCGTGGTTTCTACCCCTTGTTTCAAGGTGATATCAATCGCTGAACAACCCTGGCAACCACCACCAAATTTAAGCACCGCCGTTAAGCCATGCTCTGGGTCTTCTTTGACTTCAACCAGGGCACAGTTACCGCCATGGCCTGCCAGACCCGGGTTAATTTCAGACTGCAATACATAGGTAATACGCTCTTCTACCGATGCATCTGGCCCCACACGTGGCACTTTAGAGTTTGGCGCACGGAAGGTCAGCTGACCACCAAAACGGTCTTTGTTGTAGTCAATCACGGCATCAAGTAAATACGGAATAGATGGCGAGTCGATAAAAGCAGGGAACTCAGGATATTCCTGCTTATAATCTGTCGGTACAACTTCATCAGGTGCACTATAGGCCATGCAACATTCAGCGCGAGGAGTACCCGGATGTTCTACAAAAACACGCACACCAATACCCGGGGTGTTCTGTTTATCCAGTAAATCCTTTAAATACTCTTGTGCTGTTGGTGTAATCAATAAGTTGGGAATTTCACCAACAACTGGAGTGCTGCTGTTCTCAGTCGACATAACAATAATTTCCTCAAGCTCAGACGGCTATTTTAACTGAAGATCGGGGGGAATTTTTAAAAATCAACTAAAATTGTCGGATTTATTATAAAAGTACAACTTTAGTGCAATTTTAATGGCATCATAATTGGCAAATAGGCACCATTAGAATTACTTTATATGCTTGATTTACCTTTTAATCACACCGTTACCATTATTCTGATCACCTGTATTGTGTCCTTTATTGCCTTCTCTAAAGAGACGGTGATGAATCGCCTGATTTTCTGGCCACCGGCACTGCAACGTGGACAATATGACCGCTTTATTAGCCATGGTTTTATTCACGCCGATGGAACTCACCTGCTATTCAATATGATTACCCTGTTCTTTTTTGGCAGTGTGATCGAGAGCTTTTATCGTCAGTATTTATATGATCTGGGTTTTATTCTGTTCTATCTGGGCGGTCTGATTGCAGCTATTATTCCAAGTTATCTGACCCATAAAAATAATCCGCGTTGGGCCAGCCTTGGTGCATCAGGTGCAGTCTCTGCAGTGCTGTTTGCCTATATTCTGTTTGAGCCGTGGAAGCTGATTTTTGTGTTCTTTATACCGGTTCCTGCGATTATTTTTGCCGTGCTCTATGTGGCCTATAGCATCTGGTCAGGCAAAAAAGGCAATAGCAACATTAATCATAGCGCGCATTTGTGGGGAGCAGCCTACGGCGTGATCATGACCATTATTCTGGAGCCACGCCTGATTCCGCATTTCCTGAATAAACTGATGCAGGTTCCGTTTTAATCAGGGTTATTGAAGGCTAGAGAAATAAGGCTACATATAAGATAAGCTTGATATTTCCGCTAAAAATAAATGAGAGCGCCATGGCTCTCTTATTTATTTGAAACATCTCGTAATATATTAAAAAGTCATGATGTCACTTATTGCCAATCTTGGAGTGAATTTTGCAGCGATAATGTATACATCTGTATATTAATTACTGTCATTTACGAGATATTTTGCATGTCCACTACACCAGACGGTCTTCAATTTCCGCTTCAGTCCAATCAACAAAAACCAAGTAGCTCAAAAACAGGACGCGCGATCATCGCAGCAGCTTTGGCCAATGTGAATCAGCACAGTGCTGCACAGGCACAATCAGAAAAAAACTGGCGCAAACAATATACCGTGCATTTTAAGCAACTGGTCGAGCAAGGGCTAAGCTCGCCTGAAGCCAGCCTGAAAATTGCTGAAGATGGTCTGGCACAGGCGCATCAGACCTTTGAATTTTACCGTGATGGCCAGAAGCATTTACTGAAAGATGCCCTTACCTTGCCCGCCGATCAACTACATAGCTTTAAATTGACGGGAAGCAGTCAGGCTGCACCAGAATGGTATGTGCCCTACCACGGCCAGAAGCTGCAAGGCTATGCCTTATTGGAGCAGATTGAACGTTGGGAAAACCAAGGTATTATGGAAAGCAGCCATGCCAATGCCCTGCGTGAATGTGTGGCGCGCCCAGAATGGTTTGATTTGTCAGATCGAACCATGGTGCTGTTTGGTGCTGCATCTGAAGCTGGCCCTTTGACCTGGCTGGCAAAATGGAAAGCCAATATTGTGGCGATTGACCTGCCCAGTACCCGGGTCTGGGGCAAGATTGTCGATACCATCAGCCAAGGCAATGCCACGCTGTATGCACCCTGTACTGAAGCACTTGCAGAAGATACGCCTGACGATGTTCTAAAAGAAAAACTCGGTGCCAATCTTTTGACTCGGATTCCCGAGATTGCTAAATGGCTATTACAGTTTGAGCCGGATCTGGATCTGGCCGCAATTGCCTATCTGGATGGCGAGAAGCATGTCCGTGTTTCGATGGCGATGGATGCCATCATGAAATATGTCAGCGAACAAAAAGCCAATACCAGCCTGATGTATATGTGTACCCCGACCGATGTCTATGCGGTTCCAAGTGAAGTGATTGAAGCATCAAAAGTGAAATATGCGGAGCGCTCGAAAGCACAGACACTGATTTCCAAAGGTGTATCGACTGTAAGCCGCAAACACTTTTTTCAGAAAAATGCGCATGAGCTGATTCAATCTGGTGACCAGTCTTATGGGATTTGTGACTGTCTGGTGGTAGAACAAGGTCCAAACTATGCACTAGCCAAACGCATTCAACAATGGCGTGCTACTTTAGCTCGCGCTCAGGGTCAACGTGTCAGCATCAATATCGCTCCATCTACAACCACGTATTCAGTCACCAAGAATCCGCTATTAAAAGCCGCGTTCAACGGTGCCAGTCTGTTTGATGTCGAAGCTTTTGCACCTGAAACCACAAATGCACTGATGGCAGCCCTGTGGATTCATGATCTGCGTAATGCTACCTCTGTGGCCAATCCTGAAGTGAAGCTGAATCATCCACTGGAATTGATGATGCAGGGTGCGAATCATGGTGGTTTGTGGCGAGTGGCTTATCTGGCGCGAACTGCATTACCTTTTGCTGCCCTGTATGGTTTTGCGACAGAGAAGTTACCCAAGGGATTATTGAGTAAGCTTAAGAAGTAATTGATTTCCTTGACTCTACCCTTCTCCTAGAGTCAATATTATTTTTATTCAAAATTCTCCCCCTCTCTCCAACCCTCTCTCCAACCCTCTCCAAGGGAGAGGATTTTAAAAAACTTCATAAAAAAACGCTGCCGAAGCAGCGTTTTTTACTTATCTAATAATATTAGAAAACTTTAAGTAACAACCAGTACAAAGTACCTGATAAACAAATTGTGGCGGGTAAAGTGAAAACCCAGGCAGACAGAATGGTTTTCACCATCTGGAAGTTCAGACCTGACTTATTCGCCACCATGGTACCTGCAACCGCAGAGTTCAATACATGAGTGGTCGATACCGGCATCCCAAAACCATCCGCAGCCGCAATGGTCGACATCGCCACCAGTTCAGCAGACATCCCCTGACCATAGGTCATATGCTGCTTACCAATACGCTCACCGACTGTCACCACAATACGCTTCCAGCCAACCATAGTACCCAGACCCAGCGCCAGAGCAACAGCCACTTTCACCCAGGTCGGGATGTATTGCAAGAATGAATCCAGACTGTCGCGGTATTGATCTACCGTTTTGTCCTGTTCAGCCGTCATTGCTGGTAAAGCTTCTGCTTTGTCCAAACGCTTGAAAGCTGTGGTACTTAAGTACATGTCATTCCGGAATTCTGAAACCTGTGCTTCAGGCACTTCCCTAATGCTGCTATAGCTACCGACTTTTTCACCTAAATGATCTGTGAGGCTCGCCAATGCAGGCACCACTTCAGGGGTGATTTCTTTGGTTTGGATATAAGTCGTGATGATCTGACGCGCTTTTTCATCTTCAATATCCGCATGGTCTGGATAAATCGCATTGGCCGTTTGCGCAGACAATTGACCAAAAGTCTGGATATGCTGTTGATCTAAGTTTTTGTTGAGTGAGTACGCCATTGGTACACAGCCAATTAAAATCAACATGATCAGCCCCATGCCTTTTTGACCATCATTTGAACCGTGCGCAAAGCTGACACCGGTACAGGTAAAGATCAAAATGGCACGAATTAAAGGGGGTGGCGGTTTATTACCTTCAGGTGGCTGGAACAGCTCCACCTGTTTCTTGAAGATTTTTTTCACCAGCAAGAACAGCACAGCGGCAAATGCAAAACCGATTAAAGGCGAAAATAACAGCGCCTTACCGACTTTCATCACCTGCTCCATGTCTATACCCGATGCACCGCTGCTCGCGTGCAGAATGTAGTTCATGATGCCCACCCCCAGAATCGAACCGATCAGGGTATGTGAGCTTGATGCAGGAATACCAAGAAACCATGTTCCCAGGTTCCAGACAATCGCAGCGATCAGCATGGCAAACACCATGGCAAAACCTGCTCCGGAGCCGACATTCATGATCAGCTCAACAGGTAACAGTGCAATAATACCGTAAGCTACCGCACCACTGGCCACCATAACCCCAAGGAAGTTACAGAAACCGGCCCACATTACAGCGACAGGCGCAGAAAGTGCATTGGTATAAATGACCGTGGCAACCGCATTGGCAGTATCGTGGAAGCCATTGACGAATTCAAAGCCCAGCGCAATAAACAATGCCGTCGCCAGGAGAATAATTGAATATAAACCCAGTGCAGGAACATGCGCTAAATCGGCAGACAATTGAAAACCGATATAAATAAGAGTAGAGATAATGACAGTTAGAAAAACTGGCATAAAGAATTTTGGTGTCGGCACGTGAACATTGGTCGACTTGTGCGAAGCCGACTCGTGTGCTGAATCTATGGGAGTTTGATTAGGATTCATGCAAGCAGGAATAGAGGATTCAAGAATTCCCCTATTGTTCAGTTAAATTGTGACAATTATATGACAAACTGCTGTCATATGAAGCAATAATTTAGATTTTCTTACTGCTGTTCGTCCTGTTTAATCCCGAGTAAAACACTGCTGTTTGATTCAATAAATCATCAACTTAAGATAAAATTCCAGCTTTTCAAAACTCAAAAACGTGTCCTGTTTTTGCGCTTAAAGCTTTGAAACTCCCTCTACGCTTAAGATGACAATAATTTCTATGTACAGAGCATAGTCAATAAATATGACAATTTCATGAATAAAAGCATCAGCTTAATTTTTCAAATATATTTTTGCCAGTTTTAGCCAGATCCCATTTTAAAGTTGAATACTGCATAGACCGGATAACAAAAACCTGTCTTGTTCTAACTGACTTATCAAATTTTCATATCATGTATATCCATCATTCTGAGAAAGGAGGCGCAGAATTCAAGCATTAATTCTGCTAATATGGCCGATGTTTTTTGATTTCTACTGAGAAAGTTTGAATGTCGACACTTGCCACCTTAAAAGAACTTCTTGCCAAGAAAATTTTAATTATCGATGGTGCGATGGGTACCATGATCCAGCGCCATAAACTGGAAGAAGCCGATTACCGTGGCGAGCGTTTTGCTGATTGGGCTTATGATCTGAAAGGCAATAACGACCTGCTCGTTTTGACACAACCACAAATCATTCAAGGTATTCATGAAGCTTACTTGGAAGCTGGCGCCGACATTATTGAAACCAATACCTTTAACGGTACGCGGGTTTCGATGTCTGACTATCATATGCAAGATCTGGTTCCCGAGATTAACCGTGAAGCCGCGCGTCTGGCCAAAGAAGCCTGTGCCAAATATTCAACCCCAGAAAAACCACGTTTTGTGGCAGGTGTGATTGGTCCGACATCACGTACCACGTCTATTTCTCCAAACGTCAACGATCCAGCCTTCCGCAACATCACTTTTGATGCCTTAAAAGTGGATTATATTGAATCAACCAAAGCGCTGATTGAAGGTGGTGTCGACATCATCCTGATTGAAACCGTATTCGATACTTTAAATGCCAAAGCTGCGATCTTTGCGGTGAAAGAAGTCTTTAAAGAACTGGGCTATGAACTGCCAATCATGATTTCAGGCACCATTACCGATGCATCTGGCCGTACCTTAACCGGTCAAACCGCAGAAGCGTTCTGGAACTCGATGCGTCATGCAGAACCGATCTCGATTGGTTTTAACTGTGCGCTTGGTGCAGATGCGATGCGTCCACACGTCAAAACCGTGTCGGATGTAGCGGATACTTTTGTTTCAGCACATCCTAACGCTGGCTTGCCAAATGCCTTCGGTGGATATGATGAAACACCGGAAGAAACTGCAGCTTTCATTAAAGAATTTGCGGAAAGCGGTCTGATCAATATTACCGGTGGTTGCTGTGGTACCACACCGGATCACATCCGCGCAATTGCACAAGCAGTGGAAGGCATTAGCCCGCGTCAAATTCCTGAGATTGCGCCTGCCTGTCGTTTAAGCGGTTTAGAACCATTTAACATCACCCAGGATTCATTGTTTGTGAACGTCGGCGAGCGTACCAACGTCACCGGTTCGAAAAAATTCCTGCGTCTGATTCGTGAAGAAAACTTCGCCGAAGCACTCGATGTTGCCCGTCAGCAGGTTGAAGCCGGTGCACAAATTATCGATATCAACATGGATGAAGGCATGCTGGATTCACAAGGTGCCATGGTGCACTTCCTGAATCTGATTGCGTCTGAGCCGGATATTTCACGTGTGCCGATCATGCTCGATTCTTCTAAATGGGAGATTATCGAAGCAGGTTTGAAATGCGTGCAAGGTAAAGCCGTGGTGAACTCGATTTCCTTAAAAGAAGGTTATGACGAATTTGTCGAACGTGCCCGCCTGTGCCGTCAGTACGGTGCAGCAGTGATTGTGATGGCATTTGATGAAGATGGTCAGGCCGATACAGCAGCACGTAAAAAAGAGATCTGTAAGCGCTCTTATGATGTGCTGGTCAATGAAGTGGGCTTCCCTGCTGAAGATATTATCTTTGACCCGAACGTGTTTGCGATTGCGACAGGGATTGTAGAACATAATAACTATGCGGTTGATTTCATTGAAGCGACTGGCTGGATTAAAGAAAATCTACCCCATGCCATGATTTCAGGTGGTGTCTCTAACGTCTCGTTCTCATTCCGTGGTAATGAGCCAGTACGTGAAGCGATTCACTCAGTGTTCTTGTACCATGCCATTCAAAAAGGCATGACCATGGGGATTGTGAATGCCGGTCAAATGGCGATTTATGATGACATTGATAAAGAATTAAAAGCTGCCGTTGAAGATGTGGTTCAAAACCAGAATCAAGGCGAAAGTGGTCAGGATGCAACAGAACGGCTGCTGGCTGTCGCTGAAAAATATCGTGGTCAAAGTGGTACGCAAAAAGCCGAAGAAAACCTGGAATGGCGTAATGAATCTGTTGAAAAACGTCTTGAATATGCACTGGTCAAAGGCATCACGACGTATATTGACCAAGACACTGAAGAAGCCCGTTTAAAATCAACCCGTCCACTGGATGTGATTGAAGGCCCATTGATGGCAGGTATGAACGTGGTTGGCGACCTGTTTGGTGCCGGTAAAATGTTCTTGCCGCAGGTGGTAAAATCTGCGCGTGTGATGAAGCAGGCAGTGGCTTGGCTGAATCCGTTTATTGAAGCTGAGAAAACCCAAGCTGAAGCCAAAGGTAAAATCCTGCTCGCGACGGTAAAAGGTGACGTACACGACATCGGTAAGAACATTGTCGGCGTGGTGCTGGGCTGTAACGGTTATGACATCGTGGATCTGGGCGTGATGGTGCCGTGCGAGAAAATCCTGCAAACCGCAATTGATGAAAAAGTCGATATTATCGGTTTGTCTGGTTTGATTACACCGTCTCTGGACGAAATGGTCTTTGTTGCCAAAGAAATGCAGCGTAAAGGCTTTAATATTCCATTGATGATTGGTGGTGCAACCACCTCTAAAGCCCACACCGCTGTAAAGATTTCACCGCAATATCAAAATGATGGTGTGTACTACACAGCTGATGCTTCACGTGCCGTGGGTGTGGCAACACAATTGCTTTCTGCCGAGATGAAACCAAAACTGGCAACGGACTATGCGGCGGATTATGAAAAAATCCGTACACGTTTAGCCAATAAACAGCCGAAAGCCGCCAAATTGTCTTATGCAAAATCAATTGAAAATGGCTTTAAAATTGATTTTGGTGCACACACTCCAGTAAAACCAAACTTCATTGGTTCGAAAACTTTCACCAATTATCCACTTGAAACCTTGGTGGAATATTTTGACTGGACACCGTTCTTTATTTCTTGGAGTCTGGCGGGTAAATTCCCGAAAATCCTGGAAGATGACGTAGTGGGCGAAGCAGCACGTGACTTGTTTGAACAAGCACAAATTATGCTGAAAGATATCATCGAGAATAAACGTTTCGATGCGCGTGCCACCTTCAGCATTTATCCTGCCAACCGTGTGGCAAGCGACACTGTTGCTGTGGCAGATGAAAATGGCAATGTGACCCATACTTTTGAACATCTACGTCAGCAGTCGGATAAAGTGACAGGCAAAGCCAACTATTCTTTGGCGGACTTTATTGCACAGAAAGATGTGGCTCAGGATTATTTGGGTGGTTTTACAGTTTCAATCTTTGGTGCGGAAGAGCTGTCGCAAGAATACAAAGCCAAAGGCGATGATTATTCTGCAATTATGGCGCAGGCTTTAGGTGACCGTTTTGCGGAAGCATTTGCTGAACATTTGCACCAGCGTATCCGTAAAGAATTCTGGGGCTACCAAGCAGATGAACAATTGTCGAATGAAGATTTGATTAAAGAGAAGTATGTCGGTATTCGTCCTGCACCGGGCTACCCTGCGTGTCCTGAACATTCTGAAAAAGCGCCACTCTTTGACTGGTTAGGTACAACTGACAAGATTGGAACTTACTTAACCTCTAGTTTTGCAATGTGGCCACCTTCATCAGTCAGCGGTTTCTATTATGCAAATCCTGAAACTGAATACTTTAACGTGGGTAAAATCTCTGGCGACCAGTTGGAAGATTATGCGAAGCGTAAAGGTTGGACGCTGGATGAAGCGAAACGTTGGTTAGCGCCGAATTTGGATGATTCGATTGTTTAAGAGTCATCTAGTTTAGAGAAGAAAAATCCCCTCGATTGAGGGGATTTTTTATTTTTCAATCAATTAGTCTTAACTTTCTCAATCGCGAACGAATACCACCCTCTTTACGTGAATGTCGTTTTGCAATTTCTTTAATAGACAGCTTTTCATCCATAAATGCATCAATCAGACGAACTTCCTCATCTTCTGTCCACTTTTGCCCAATCATTGAATCATTGATATTTTCTATATCTTCTTGGGAAATGGTTACTTCAGATTTTTCAATACTAACTTCCACCGAGCTTTCTTCGACGTCCAATAAACTAGTTGTTTGCTCATAGATCTTTTTAACATCGGCAAGAAATCCTTTATTTTCACATCCCAGGATAAATAGTTTATTTTGTGCACGAGTCATACCCACATAAGCAAGTTTTCGCTCGGAATCTAAATCACGATTTTCACCGAGTCGTGGCATGTAATCTAGCCCGACGAAAAAAACATGTGGAAACTCCAAACCTTTGGATGACTCCACATTCATAATTTTAATTGAATTTTTATTTAAGTCTAATGCCTTCTTCTCTACGCTGCTAAAAATAAATTCTGCTTCAACATTTGGTATATAAGTATTTAATTTTGACTTCAACTCACTCACAAAAATATCGTATACGGCTGATTTTGCCTGTAATACAGCAATCTCCCTTGATGCAGTTTCTGATTGCAACAATTGACGAATTTTCCGAGCGATCAAATCGGCCAAGTGACGGACATCATTTTTATGATAAATACTTGGATATTCTCCTGTTTTACATTCGCCTGTGTCAGGATCTAAAATACGATCGTATTCGTCATTATTTTGTAAGCTATCCGGTTGTTTAGAATTCAAAAATGCTTTGGCAATATCTAAAATTTCTTTAGTATTACGATAACATTTATATAGTTCTACTGGTTTTTTACCTTGAACCTGCAAGCCAACAGAGCGCCAGCTTGGCTTTTTGCGGTTGAAAATATTTTGTGCAGGGTCATAACAGAACAAAATATTGTTACTCTCAGATTTCACTAGTTTAGATAGCCCAATAATCCATTCCTGCGCAAAGTCTTGTCCTTCATCAATCAGAATAGCGTCATATAATTCAGCGTCTAGTACATCCTTCTTTTCCAGGTAATCCAGTAAAATGTGCCCCACCCGGGTATTATATTCGGACTGCTTTTCCTGAAGCAGCATAGATAAATTCGCTCCAGTTAGCTGCTTGACAAGGCTATGAAAATTAAGAACTTCAATTTTCTTATTAAAATCATCACCGAACATATGCTTTAAATGGTTGCATAAAGAATTGTTATAACAAACCACTAAAATCTTATAGTCAGGATAAATTGTTTTTAGATACTTGGCACGGCATGCTAAAACCAAAGTTTTGCCACTTCCTGCTACACCTTTTAAAATACGATGCCCATCACCAATATTTTTGGCAATTGATTCTTGTGTTAAATCTAAAGCTTTAATTTCTTGTGGCTCTAAGGCAAATAGCTCATCTTGTTTAAACTCATTGACACGAATTTCCGGAAAAATCATATACCGAAGAAATTTCTCTTCCGCCTGAGTTAAAGGTTCAAATGGAAATGCAACATCTTGGAAAGCCTTAATTAATTTTTGTTTAAACGTTTTATTTTCGGCAACTAAACGTAAATCATCCTTGTATATGGTCTTATGCTCGGAGCTAATAGCTGGAAAGCTGAGTCCAATCCCCTTAGCATCCTCTTGTTTTAATTCAGTATAAATCACACAACTACTGATCGGAAACTTAACATTTCCTTGATAGGGACCACTCTTTTGTAAAAATATCGCAGTCTTTTTGAATTGATTTAAAATATTTAGCATGCACTTACGTACTTGCATTTCAGGATTCTGAACAGACACTATTTTAGTGTCATTTTTATTATAAAAATGTCCTGTGAATGTATCTGGATTTAGTGTTTCAAATCGTTCTTTTGACCAATCCTTGACTTCAACTACTAATAAACCATGCTTTGGCAACCATACCAAAAAATCAGTATAACGATTTAATGCTTTCGGTTCATACCAGATAATAGCATTTTCATCTTGAAATATATGTTCCAATAATTGGTAAACTTTCCTTTCCCCACTACTGGCAGATCTTAAGTGTTGTATATTTGGAGGAATGAGTTCAGCCACGATAATATTTTCTCTAAATCTTAATTAATAAATTGAATGATATATCAAAGAAAGCTCACTAATCTAATAGCACAATCAAATTCCAGTTCATCTTTGTAAAAGGTAATAGGTTTTACTTCTTAATAGAGAAATTAAATCAAACAATATACATATCAAAAACGTTATTTTTCTGACTCATTCATTAAAATTTATCCGCTTTTACATTTTTAACTCTGCAAAAATCATTACTTTCTATAATAATAGAGCAATAAATTTATCTCCCAAATCAATCACTCTTGGTGTTCCAATGAAAAAACTCATCAACAACCCTGAAAACCTGGTTGTCGAAATGTGCAAAGGCTTTGTCCTCGCTCATCCAGAACTCGCATTTACCGAGTCACACAAAATCATTTCAAGAAAAGCAAAACATAATAATGTCGCACTGATCAGTGGTGGCGGCAGCGGTCATGAGCCGGCACATGCAGGCTTTGTCGGCGCAGGTATGTTAGACGCAGCCGTATGTGGCGATGTCTTTGCATCTCCATCACAAATTCAGGTCTATAAAGCATTGCAGCATGTCGCAACAGACAAAGGCGTGCTGATGATCATCAAAAACTATTCTGGCGATATGATGAATTTCCAGAATGGTGCAGCGCTTGCAACAGATGACGGCATTAACGTGGATTACGTCAAAGTAGCAGATGACATTGCAGTCAAAGACAGCTTATATACTGTCGGTCGTCGTGGTGTTGCCGGTACAGTATTGGTGCATAAAATTGCCGGTGCAGCTGCATCAAAAGGTTTAGAGCTTGCGGAAGTCAAAGCTGTGGCTCAAAAAGCTGCGGACAATGTCATTAGTCTTGGTTTTGCTTATAGCTCATGTACCGTTCCTGCCAAGGGCACACCAACCTTTACTCTTGCCAATGATGAAATGGAATACGGCGTGGGCATCCACGGTGAACCAGGGATTCGTCGTGAAAAAATATTGCCATCAAAAGAACTGGCACAACGTATTATCGATGACCTTTTTCTTGACCGTCCTGACCTGACTGAAGTAGCGGTATTGGTCAATGGTTTTGGTTCAACGCCAATGCAGGAGCTGTATGTCTTTAACAACGATGTTTGCGAACATTTGGCACGTAAAGGCATCAAAATTTATCGTACTTTTGTCGGTAACTACATGACCAGTATCGACATGAACGGTGCATCGGTATCTTTACTTGCTCTGGATGCTGAACTGAAAACCTATTTAGATGCAGAAGCCAATACCCCTGCATTTAAAACGGATGGTTCACCTGCACTACCTTTTGAATTTGCAGCAAAAAATGCAGCAGCTGAACGCAGCGCCAATACCGAAGTTGAAACCCAACCTGAACATGCAATAATCAGCAATGAGCAATTCACGATTGAGAATATGCGTTATGTCGTCGATGTCATGGCGGCTTGCATTATTAAAAATGAAGTGCCTTTCTGCGAGCTAGATGCCCATGCCGGCGATGGTGACTTTGGCATGAGCGTGGCCAAAGGCTTTAAACAGCTGAAACGTGAATGGCAAAGTCTGATTCAAGCGCAGCATATGGATGAATTCATGCTGAACTGCTCAATGATCATTATGGAACACTGTGGCGGTGCATCAGGTCCAATCTGGGGTTCAGCCTTCCGTGCCGCGAGTAAGGCCATTCAAGATAAAACCAGTTTAACTGTCACTGACTTTGCTGAAATGTTGCAGGCGGCAGTCAAAGGCATTCAAGTGACCGGTGAGCGTTCATTTGGTCGTGGTGCCGTGGTGGGGGATAAAACCCTGATTGATGCCCTAGTACCATGTGCAGATTCATGGTCTGCCAATACCGGCAAGACTTTTAAAGAAAACTTTGTCTTGGGTGCAGCGGCTGCGGTAAAAGGTGCAGAATCGACTCAAGAGATTGTAGCACGTATGGGGCGTGCCGGTACGGTCGGTGACCGTAGCTTGGGCTATCCGGATGCCGGTGCACATGGTTTAGGTGTGATCTTTAGCGACATTGCAGCACATATTAAATAAATCATTTATTAAAAAAGCCTCGAATCATCGGGGCTTTTTTTATTTCCAGGATACAGCCGGTGCTCAAGCAAGACAGCAGGTAATCCTCCCATAAATAACCGAAGTTAAAAGTAGAGGTTAAGCAGCCATTAGAGGTGGCCTTCCTTTGTTTGCTTGGTGTGGTCTTTCATAGTTGTAATGCCACAGCCAACTCGTTGCATAATCTTGTACTTCTTCCAGTGTGTCAAATAGATGCTTGCTTAGCCAGCTATAACGTATAGTCCGATTATAACGTTCAATATACGCATTCTGCTGTGGCTTACCTGGTTGAATATATTCAATACGAATACCTTGTTCAGTTGCCCAGCGTACAAATTCATGACTGATAAACTCCGGGCCATTGTCACACCGAATAACTAACGGCTTTTCTCGCCACTCCAGCAACTGATTCAACGTACGAATAACTCGGATTGTAGGTAATGAGAATCCTGCTTCAATCGCTAAGCCTTCTCGACGGTAGTCATCAATCACATTTAATAATCGGAACTTTCGACCATCGATCAGCTGATCATGCATAAAATCTAATGACCAGACCTGATTTTCTCGGATTGGTTCTTTCAATGGTTCAGGCGCGTGCCGTTTTAGTCTTCTTCTCGGTTTAATACGCAGATTTAGTGCCAACTCACAGTAAATGCGGTAAACCCGCTTGTGATTCCAGCAGTGATTCTCAACATGTCGTAAATATGAGAAGCACAGACCAAATCCCCAATCGGAATTTTCCTCAGTGAGTTCAATGAGCTGTTTAGCAATTAATGCATTGTCATCGCAAAGTTTAGCCTGATAACGGTAGCAGGTTTCACTAATGCCAAATGCAGAACAAGCTAAACGGATACTAACCGCATGCAGGGCAACGGCTTGTTGAGCCATCTGACGTCGGCAAGATGGCTTCACCACTTTTTTGACATTGCTTCCTGAACAATCTCTGCCTTTAATCGCTCTTCAGCATACATTTTTTTTAGTCTGGTATTTTCTGCTTCCAGCTCTTTCAGTCGAGCCATCAATGAGGTATCCATACCGCCATATTTGGCACGCCATTTATAAAACGTGGCATTACTCATGCCATGTTCACGACAAAGGGTGGCTACAGGTGTGCCAGACTCCGCCTGTTTTAAAATGGACATGATCTGGCTGTCAGTAAATTTAGATGTTTTCATGCAGAATCTCCTGCTTGTATCTTAAGAGAAAATTCTACTTTTAGATCCTTTTATTTTTAGGGGGGATTACCAGCAGAAAGAACGTCTATTGAAATTTTTCTAGATACTTGTTCAGGTTTTCTTTGACCACGACCCTTTTATTGCCCTTCATCTGTGCTTCACTCAAAATTCCTTCCGAGTCAACCACCACAACAGGATGACCATCCTTTTTCAAACGCGCCACGCCTTCAAATAACATGCGGGCGCCGACATTATGAATTAGGGTCAAATTGGTCAGATCCAGTATAATTCGTTTTTTGCCTTCCGGTTCATCTTCCAAAATACGCAGCAGCATTTCCGATTCAGTAAACTGCAATACGCCACGCAGTTCATACACCACCACATGATCGCGTTTTCCAGTGAGATAACGGTTTTGTAAAATGGTTTGTGCCGACGGCGTTCCTTCCATTAAATGTAGCCCCATTTCCCGGGATATACGTTCAAAGATATCGACCCCACGCGCGCTATGCCCATGTTCATCAATTCGTGGAGAAAATACGGCGATGCCCACCTGTCCAGGCAATACGCCAATAATGCCGCCTGCGACCCCACTTTTTGCCGGAATGCCCACCGTGGTCAGCCAGTCACCGGCAGCATCATACATCCCGCAAGTAAGCATCACGCTCAGGACTTGCCGCACCACAGAACGATCCAATAATTTTTTACCGGTCTGCGGCTGAATCCCACCGTTGGCGAGTACCCCGGCAATCATCGCCAGGTCTTTGACCGTCACCTTGATTGAACATTGCTTGATATAACCATTGACAATCGCTTCTGGATCTTCTTCCAATACTCCTACTGTACGCAGCATATAACCCAAGGATCTGTTACGAAACGCCGTTTTCAGTTCAGAGGTATATACATCGGTATCAAAACTCAGTTCACGTCCAGCCAAACCGCTTAAAAAACGGCGCAACTGTTCCGCCCGGGATACTGTGCGTTTATAGGGAATCAGGGAATGGGCAGTAATGGCACCCGAATTGATCATCGGATTTTTCGGAATATTGGTGTCTTTCTCCAGTGAAATCTGGTTAAAGGCCTCGCCCGAAGGTTCCACGCCCACTTTTTCCATGACCTTGGTCAGGCCGACTTTCTGCAAGGCCAAGGCATAGGCAAAAGGCTTGGACATGGACTGCATGGTGAACTCAACCTCGTCATCACCGGTGGAATAGATCGTGCCATCTACGGTGGAGAGTGCCAAAGCAAACTTCTCTGGATCGACTGCTGCCAGCTCAGGAATATAGTCGGCCAAGGCCCCTTTATCATTGTCTTGGCAGGAAGTTAAAACATGCTTGAGATAGTCTGGCACCGGTGTTTTCATCGAATGAGCGTATTCCAATTCACTATTATTTTTAACTAACATAGCGGTTTTTGACTTAAGTACCAGAGTGAAAAGGTAATTTTCTGCATATCTGTGTGATGGGTTGTGCACGCTTTGCGTCAGCTCCTTCAGAAATTAAATTGTAGGTTTGTTTTAATTTTCTTTTTCAGAGCGATCAAAAAAGGGCAATACTGCCCTTTTTATTGAGTCTGGATGATCTATTTCACCTTGGTTCTGCGAATCATCTTGTACAGGACTTTTGGCGAAATACGCGACACCAGTACCCCGAGTTTTTCTTTCTTGCCGCCAATCACGATATATTCTTCGCCACTCTGCAAAGCTTGTACAGTTTGGCGGGCAAAATCTTCTGCGGACAGACCATTTTCAATCGCTTCATCTGCATGCCCTTGTGGCTTCCCTTGACCATTTAAAGCGTTCAGGGACACATTGGTTTTAACAAAACCGGGGAAAATCACCGATACGCCAATCCCCTGATCTGCCACTTCAGCACGCAGGCTGTTGGCCCACATATGAATTGCTGCTTTGGCTGCGGAATAAGACGCGCGATATTGTGTACCGAGCAAACCTGCAACACTGGAAATAAACACAATACGGCCGGATTTTTGTGCCAGAAAAGTTGGCAGTACGGTTTTGGTCAAAAATACCTGCGAGAAATAATCGACTTCCATAATGGCGCGTTCAGTCTGCATGGTGGTTTCTGCAATCAGGGCACGCTGACTGAGTCCGGCATTATTGATCAGCCAGTCAATCCGGCCTTTTTGTTGCACAACCTGCTCATAGGCATGGCGAACCTGACTTTCATCGGTGATATCAGCCGTGATGGAAATATGTTGATCCGGATTGATCAGGCTTTGGCGCACATTTTCCAGTTCTTCATGACGGCGCGCAGTCAATATCACCTGCGCTCCCTGTGCGGCACATTGCTGTGCAATCGCCTTGCCTATCCCTGAAGATGCGCCAGTAATCCAGACCACTTTTCCATTTAAACTTTCAACTTTCGCCATGAAATCCTGTTTCCTTTGTTTTAATAAATATGGTGCGGCCTTTCATCTTCCAGAAATGCCAGTAAATGCTCGAAATAATAACGCATCGTATCAGCATCATAGATATTACCGAGTTTATCAAAACGTTTATAGCCGAGCTGGGTGGTTAGGTGAATCACCCCATTTAAGGTTTTATCGACCACAACATTAAACTTCAACAGGTTTTTCGGTTCACGGATCAGACAGGTCACGCCCTGATCAACGACCTGGGTAAAGGCTTTGAGTGCCGGCGAGACATATTGATGATTGCCGGTTTTCATCTGATCCACACAACCCAGTAACTCCATCACCAGCATCTTTTCCACCGGATAACGCACAAAAACATCGCCGTCATGCGTATAGGTCATGCGATGCAGATAATTCACCATGGGCATGAGCCGTTCATTGCCAAATAAGGAAACCGACCAAGGCATATATTTACGTGTCGTCTCAATAATGTGCTGAATCACTTTTTCAGATTCACTGTCGGGAGATTTCGCGATCTGCACCATCTGACCAAAAATCTGGTCAATAATTTCACAGGCCATATCGGCCAGATTTTCACCGAGCGGTTTAGCCAGACTGTCTGGATCACCGGCATTTAATCTAGAATGAAGGTCGATAAAGCGCTGATGGGTTTCAGGCTGGATCTTCAGGGAAATGCTATAGCTCATCTTGTTATCCTTTTTAATCTTCTGCGATGAGTCGCGTTTTTTATCTTTGCATCATACGACGAGTTGCTCTGCATGCCAATTGTCTAAAGTTTGCATTTGGTTAAGCTGCCGCATGCACTATTTTTTTTGCTACAATAGATCCAATTTTTCATCTACTTTTGATCTGTTCGAACTATGACTGATTCAGCGCAAAATATCGCGACAACCTACGATCCGACCGAGATCGAGAAAAAATGGTACCAAACTTGGGAAGAGCGCGGCTACTTCAAGCCCTCTGAAAAAGGCGAATCATTCTGTATCATGATTCCGCCGCCAAACGTCACTGGTAACTTGCACATGGGTCATGGTTTTAACAATGCCATCATGGATGCATTGACCCGTTATAACCGTATGTCAGGTAAAAATACGCTTTGGCAACCGGGTACTGACCACGCCGGTATTGCCACCCAAATGGTGGTAGAACGTCAGCTTGGTGCAGAAGGCATTAGCCGTCATGACTTGGGCCGTGAAAAGTTCATCGAAAAAGTCTGGGAATGGAAAGAACAGTCTGGCGGTAATATTACCCGTCAAATCCGTCGTTTGGGTTCTTCTGTAGACTGGTCACGTGAACGCTTCACTATGGATGATGGTCTATCCAATGCGGTCAAAGAGGTATTTGTAAAACTGCATGAACAAGGTTTGATCTACCGTGGTAAACGCCTTGTTAACTGGGATCCAAAATTACAAACGGCGCTTTCTGACTTAGAAGTTGAGTCTGATAAAGAAGAAGCAGGTTCATTGTGGCATCTGAAATATTTCTTTGAAGATAAATCATTGCGCACGCACGATGGCAAAGATTATATCGTGGTCGCAACCACCCGTCCTGAAACCCTGCTCGGTGATACTGCCATTGCAGTTGCCCTGGATGATGAGCGTTATGCGCATCTTGTCGGCAAAAACATCATCCTGCCGATTACCGGTCGTAGCGTGGCAATTGTTAAAGATGAATATGTTGACAAAGAATTTGGTACAGGCTGTGTAAAAATCACCCCTGCGCATGATTTCAATGACTATGAAGTGGGTAAACGCTGCGAATTGCCAATCATCAACATCTTCAACAAAAATGCTGAAGTGTTGGCTGAGTTTGAATACATCGCAAAAGCCGGCGAGCAAATTTCTAAAACCATCCCTGCACCTGCGGAATATGTGGGCTTAGATCGTTTTGAAGCACGTAAAAAATTAGTTGAACAAGCTGAAGCTGAAGGCTGGTTAGAGCAAATCCAACCGTATACGCTTAAACCACCTCGCGGTGACCGTTCAGGGGTCATCGTTGAGCCGTTACTGACGGATCAATGGTATGTGAAAATTGCACCGCTTGCTGAGCCTGCAATTAAAGCGGTGAAAGATGGCGAGATTAAATTTGTACCTGAGCAATACAGCAACATGTACATGGCCTGGATGAACAACATCCAAGACTGGTGTATCTCGCGTCAATTGTGGTGGGGTCACCGCATTCCTGCTTGGTACGATGTAGATGGTAATGTTTATGTAGGTCGTGACGAAGCTGAAGTTCGTGCGAAAAACAATATCCCTGCCGATGTTCAATTAGACCAAGACGAAGACGTACTCGATACATGGTTCTCATCGGGTCTTTGGACGTTCTCAACTTTAGGTTGGACTGGCGATGAAGCCAAAGATAAAGAAAACTATTTCTTAAATACTTTCCACCCGACTGATGTACTTGTGACTGGTTTTGACATCATCTTCTTCTGGGTTGCCCGCATGATCATGATGACCATGCACTTCATGAAGAATGAAGATGGCACACCACAAGTACCGTTTAAAACTGTGTATGTACACGGTTTGGTACGTGATGGCGAAGGTCAGAAAATGTCTAAATCTAAGGGTAACGTGCTTGACCCATTAGACTTGATTGACGGTGTTGATCTTGAAACTTTGGTACAAAAACGTACCACAGGTTTGATGAACCCGAAACAAGCAGCGAAGATTGAAAAATCGACTCGTAAAGAATTCCCTGAAGGGATTCAATCTTACGGTACAGATGCGGTTCGTTTCACATTCTGTGCGCTTGCGAACACCGGTCGTGACATCAAGTTCGACATGAAGCGTGTTGAAGGCTACCGTAACTTTGCCAACAAAATCTGGAACGCAACCCGTTTCGTGATGATGAACTGCGAAGAACAAGTGATTGGTCAAGAAGTTCGTCAAGACCTTTGGGAATTGCCTGAACAGTGGATTGTAAGCCGTCTACAAAAAGCGCAACAAGCAGTGCAAACCGCATTTGCAACGTATCGTTTAGACTTGGCTGCGCAAGCGATTTACGAGTTCATTTGGAATGAATACTGTGACTGGTATGTCGAGCTGACTAAGCCTGTTCTGAATGATGAAAATATCTCGGTAGAACGTAAAGCCGAAATCCGCCGTGTTCTTCTTGCTGTGATGGAAGCGTCTTTACGTTTGGCACATCCGTTGATGCCTTACTTGACAGAAGAAATTTGGCAAACGCTTGCGCCGAAACTGAACATTTCTGGCGAAACAATCATGTTGGCTCAGTACCCTGTTGCTGACCAAGCGCTCATCAATGATCAAGCTGAAGCTGATATGCAGTGGCTGCAAGGTTTGATTGGTGCGGTACGTAACATTCGTGGTGAAATGGGTCTAGGTAATGCGCGTTTGTTGCCTGTTCTGCTTCAAAACACCACTGATGCTGAAAAAGCACAGATCGCACGTATTGAACCGTTGTTTAAAGCATTGGCGAAAGTTGAAAGCATTACCTTCTTAGGCGACAGCGAACAACCACCATTATCTTCATCAAGTGTTGTAGGTCATGTATCTGTATTCGTTCCAATGAAGGGTTTAATTGACCCTAAAGCGGAATTGAGTCGTCTACAAAAAGACTTAGACAAGGTTCAAAAGCAGCATGACCAAATTGCCACTAAACTTAGCAATGAAGGTTTTGTGGCGAAAGCACCTGCGGCTGTAGTTGAAGGCGAGAAAGTGAAACTTGCTGAGTTTGCTGACCAATTAGCGAAGATTAAAGCGAATATGGAGCAGATTGCAGCGCTGTAAGGTATTGTCAATTTAATCATTTTTGTAGTATAAAGGGCTGATTATTCAGCCCTTTATCTTTATTGAAATTATTAAAATGCTAAACAATAATAGAATAGAAATTAATCTTGGGATTATTGATAGTTCCATTTCATATTGGGCTTTGCATTTTTATTCCATTTTGGAATGCTTAAGTTCTCATAAAACATTGACTTACCCTGCTCATAATTTGAAGAGCTTTCCCATATGGTCATTAAGCAATATGAAAGGGCATTATCCTAATAGTTTTTGGGATGATATGGAAAAAAGCATGAGAAACTGGGGAAGCCAATATTTTTTCACACACTTTTTAAATCAAAATTTGGGATTACCAATAGTTGACGAACTAAAATCGCGGCTAGATGATTTATTTTATGTTCGAAAAACGTTCGACTATAATAATTTTGAATTCTTTGTTTCTGGCAAAGATTCTAGATTATTTTTAAATCTTAACAAACGGTATGATGAAATTTATCCTAAAAATTTCAACCTTAACCCGCTACAAATTTTAGACCTTGAAAATTATTCTGACTTTTGTTTAGTTCTAAAAAATACTGAAGAAAATAGAAATATTGGAATTTTTGGAGAAGTTGAAGGATGGCATGGAGAAAAATTACTGCGGAACTCTTTTTGGGATCAGAGAAAATCTCAGCACTGTGTAATGGGGGTAGGAGCTATTGACGGAACAGATAAAAAACTATACATCGAAACTTTTTACCATCAAGGTAAGTTCCCAAAAATCATAGTATTATTTGAACAGTCTCATTTTATCATATCTGATTTTTACAATATTCTACAAGAATTTAGAAATATGTTTTATCAGGGTGCATATTATAAATGTCATTCACGTGATGAAAGTATCATATTTATCATTAATTATATAATAAGTAATTGGGATGAACCTGTTGGAACCATTTTATCTTTTCTCCGTAGCCAAATATACGGAAATGGAAATTTAATAGGCATTATTAAAGATGAAAAAATTGAAATAATTCCTTCTATTGATGCTAAATAATAATTAGGTTAGTTGTATTAGTTAAGCATTTATTAGATATCTAGACCTGTTTTTACACTATCTCTTTTTCAAGCCGACAGCCTCTAAAAACTTGGTTCGTTCAGCATCATATTCCACAGCATCATCCGTTCCATGCTGTCCACCATCTACCTCAATCACCAAGCCAATTTCATGACAGTAAAAATCTAGAATATAAGGTTTGATCACATGCTGACGACGAAATTTAAGATTCATAAATCGCTTGGCGCGTAGAAGTTGCCACATTAAATGTTCTGCATCGGTGGCAGTGTGACGCATGGATTTGGCGAAGGCGAATAATCAGCGGGTTAAAGTGCATAAAAAAGCATCGTCAAAATGACGATGCTCTGAATGACAATCAATGCTAAAAATTACTCAAATGACCAACTAAATGCTCTGCTTTTCAGTAAAATTTTTAAGTAATCAAAATCCTTATAATCATTTAAACGCTTTTCATCTCTTAACAGTTTTGCTTGAATATCTGCTAAATCGCGTTGATATTTTTTTATCAAATCAACAGGTTTAAAACGCTGTTTGTAAAAACCAGAGCCGATCCAATCAAATGAATAAATAATATCATCTATTTCAAATTGTAATTTCTCTACTTGCTCTTCCAACAATAAATTATAAGATTTCAAATGCTCATTCGCGATTTTTGTTGCCTGTTCCTGATCACCTTGCGCTGTAAAAACACGCAATTTCAAAAGAGTAAGCAAATCTTTTTCCTCTAATGCAGCATTTGCTTGCTGTAATAATTCGGTTTTTTCAATGCGCTTTTGTTCATCTTGCTCTCGATCAGGGTGAATTAAGGCAGCAATTTTTGAATAAATGCTTTTTAGAGATTGCCCTGCCATTTTTTTCGCTTCTTCAAGCTGTGTTTGCTTCTTTAAAATTTTCTTTTTTTCCTTTTCAACAAACTTTTGATATTCATCACGCTCATCTTCATTAAGCTGATTTTGAATAAAATTTGCTTCTTCTCGATCTAATTTATCTTTTACTTTTTCCATAAACGCGTCGAGATTATTGAGATCCAAATCAAAGTCAAGCCAAGCTACGGGTACCCCGATTTGGTCTGCTATCATTTCTTTTATGGCTTGTTTTTGCATCATTTCATCAGCATCATGCGCTTGATGCGAATGATCATTTACATGAGAGCTGACTTCTTCAGCATCAGCACTTTCTTCTATCAGCTCATAATGTTGAGCAATGATAAGCGTCAACTCATGTTGTTGTTCAGAAAGATTCGGATTATTAAGCAGCTGACTCGCTAAAATTGAAATTTTTTCATCTAAACGCACTAAATATGTTTTTGCGATTTTATGCGTATTTTTATATTGCCAAAGCGTCTCTAATTGAGCGAACAAAACGTGGTGCCACTGACGATATACAGGTAATAGCTCATCTCTTGCATCCTCTTGAACTTGTTTTTGCGTTTGTTGCCAGTCCGCCAATACCATTTGTAATTGCTCAATTTTTTCAAGCAACCGATTAAACTTTTTTTGTTGTGCCGATAATTTTTCACTCGTTTGATAAATGCTTAAATCTAAATTGCTCATTCACTGACTTCAACGCTAATCTTAATTTCTGTAATATTTTAGCATAATGAATAGCATACAAACTTTTTGCTTAGTTCAAAAAAACTATATTCTTTACAAAACCCCATGCTCCAACAACATCCCTAGCCCACTCTCTTTCCCCATAAAACTCAGCCGTTGCTTCTCCGCTTTTAACTGATGCTTCACGTTCGAAACATCCGCATCAATCTGTTTATACAACTGCTCAATATTGAGTTGCCCTTTGGACTTTTGCACCGCAATTTTGGCTTTATTTGACCATACAAGTGAGTTAATCAATTCCTGCATCTGCTGTTTTAAGGACTGGCTTTGTGCTTCTAACGCCTGTTGGTAAAACTTGAATTGTTCTGTGCTTAAACCTTTGTTTGAACCGTTTTTACTTTGCTCAACTTCAAGCTGAATTTTCAGTAAAAAGAATAAATCTTCCTGTTCGTATGCTTCATTGGCACGTTGTAAAAGCTCGGTCTTTTCCTCTTTTTTAGCTTCATCGGGCTCACGATCAGGGTGAATGATGGAAGCAATCTTGAGATACACAGTTTTGAGTGATTGATTCACCATCTTTTCAGCTTGCGCTTGTTTTTCTTGCTGACGTTTTAACTTGGCTTGCTCACGTGCTTGTTGGTATTGATCATTATTCCAATCTTCAAATACATCATCGGCTTGGACTGTTTCAGTTTCAGGCTCATCAAAAGTGTCTATATTTTTCTTCTTGTTTTTTTTCTTGCTGTATTCATCTGCCTGCTGATAATAGACATGCATTTTTTCCACTTCATCTAACTGCTTTTGACTCAGCAAATGTGAACCTTGTAGTAACCGTGCTAAAGTTTGGATTTTATCTTCCACCAATGCTGTATTTGATTTCGTGAAACTATAACTACTTAGACCATTCCAAAGTGTCTTCATCTGTTCATACAAAGTGCTATATAACTCACGATACGCAGGCATCAGCGCCTTTTGACTATAGGCACGAATGTCATCTTGGGCATGTTGCCATGCAAGCAATAACTGTTTCTGCTGTTCAATCTCATCAATTAAACGATTCAGCTTCTGATGCTGTGGTGAGACTTCTAGCACAGTGTGAGGCGTGGTTTTTAACTCAAAAGACATGACATTCAAGAGCAACAAGACAAAGGAGAAGTTTAGCGGTTTTATAAATCAAATGTAGGCCAAGAATTGCAACAAATATGCACTCTATATCACTAAATTTTTGTTTAATATAAAAATAAATAACAATTACTGAAAACTGGCTGTACTGGAGGGAGATTCAGATGCCGACACAAGCAGATTTAATCTTTAATCAGGAACTGGCCGCATGGGTACAAGCCATAGGTTCAGTGATTGCGATTTTTGTGGCGATTAGTGTGCCCTTATATTTAAACCATTTGGCTAAAAATCGTGATGATGCATTACAGGATATGCAAAAACAGAAGTTCTTTGTCACGATGCTGCCGACGCTTTACCGTATTCGCCGTTATAGCACTGACTTTATTGAACAAATAAATGCTTATCCACAAAGTACTCAAAATATTTTACATACCTTGGAAACTGAGTATCTGGAACTGATTCCTGTTTTTTCTAAAGAACTGCATATCTTTGTACATAGTCAAATTTATGACGCCAACTTGAACCAGCTCGCATTTGAGCTGTTTCATTCTGAGGAAATTCTGCAACAGCATTTACTACAGCCTCATGACCAAAAACAGCTCAAGCATCAGGCGTTATTAACCAAACATAGTCAACATATTCAAGAGTTCAGCCAGCAGCTGATTATGCAGATTGAAAAGAGCTATAACCTAGAAAGTTAAATACTCTTTTCAATTTTTTGCACGATAGATGAATAAGATTAAAACCTATGATTATTCAACAATAAGTCGGCCATTCAAAGGTTGAACTGGGCGATTATTCGGATGCCCCATTAAGTTGGAAAATTCTGCAATTTGCTGTGCTGAAGCCTGCTGAATGTCTTTTAAAATGAGCCAGCGTACACCCTCTGAACAAGGTGGGGTGGTCAGTGAACCACTAAAACGATAATAATCCAGATTCTTTGGCAGCATCTGACTCACCGGTTGCGGCGTTTTTAACACTACTTTTTCACCCTGTTTCTTCGGCAAACGCTTCCACATCCGTTCCAACATTGGGTTGGCCTGTCCCTGCTCGAACATCATACCGACTACAGCCAGTTCTCCTTTCGCGTTGGCATGTACAAAATGAATTTCCAGCGGATAGCTCTTACCTTTAATCAAGTTTTCGCTCGGACTATGCAAATGGAACTGTTTCAGTTCAAAACGCTCCCCATCCAGCTCCAGCTCACCACCTTCGGCAAAGTCCACCTGAATGGTATGACCTTTATTTTCAATGGCGTGAATCATGGTGTTATAACTAAATTTCAGCGGTTCCAGTTGTGCTTTTACCGTCCGCTCAATATTAATTGGCGACTGATTCGCACCATCACAGGCAGTATATTTCTGGCTTAAATTCGACCATTGTTCAGGCTGCATATAGCCCCAATTGGCATCTGCATAGCCTGCCGTACTCAAACCAAACACTGTTAAAAATGTGAATATTTTTTTCACAATAATTTTCCCTCTTAGAACCGTAATCAATAATTTTTCATTTAGAAAACAAATTTTTAGGCTTATGACTGCCTCATTTTTCAGAGCACAAACTACAGATTTTTACTTAATTTTGGTGAATTACTTACAAATTTCCAAACACTTAAGCCTATGAAAAGATAGAGTATTTATAAATTATTATTTAAATTTCAATAAGATAATCATTTTAGTGTCCTAAACCAACTTGGAATAAAGTGTGAGCTGAATCACAATTAAAGTGATGAATATTTATGCAATATTTACATGAAACTTCTAGCTACTTCATAAATAAATCTGATTATAAATTCGCTCTATTTTTTAATAATATATTTTATATTCAAAAGCTTACATAAACACAGCAGTAAATAAACCTGCCACATTGCTAGACTCAGCTCAACGCGTTATATAGGAACAGCTTAATGGATTGGGTCTCGATCTTTATTCATGATACGACTTGGAGCTTTGCATCAGAGATTTTGCTACGTTGTATAGTCATGTATATCATGATTATCCTGTTTTTACGGCTGACCGGAAAACGTGGTGTACGACAGCTTTCCATCTTTGAAGTCGCGATCATTCTCGCCCTGGGCTCAATTGCCGGTGACCCGATGTTTACCGAAGATATTCCCCTGATTCAGGCAGTTCTGGTAATGTCGGTGATTATCCTGATGTATCGCCTGACCACTTGGCTGATGATGAAATACCAATGGTTTGAAGACCTACTGGAAGGCAAACCGATTTATATTGTGGAAGATGGCCTGCTGGTCATTGAGGAAATTAAAAAAGGCAAAATGTCACATGATGAATTCTTTGCCGAAATGCGCCAGCAAGGCGTAGAACATCTGGGTCAGGTGCGTACCGGTTTACTGGAAACAGACGGTAAATTCAGTGTGTTATATTTTACCGATGATCAGGTGAAATACGGCTTGCCACTATTTCCTAAAACCTGTTCGATCGTGGAGCAGGTGAAAGCAGACCGTTTATATGCCTGTATTTATTGCGGTCAGGTTCAAAACCTCTCCACAGCTGCACAACAATGTCCTCGCTGCAAATCAGCACAGTGGGCTGAAGCGATTAATTGTTTACGCATCACTTGAATTAAAGCTGATTCAGCCGTTGTAAATGCGTGAAAATTTCAGGTAGCTGCTGGATTTTATATTGGATTTCTTCGGCATCAGGATGAAAGCCCTGCATCCACAAGGCATGCATTCCGGCATTTTTTGCCCCTTGTATATCATTGATTGGATGATCGCCAATATATAAACAATGTTCAGGCAAGACGCCTAAACGTTGTGCAGTAATCTGGAAAATTTCTGGCTGTGGTTTGTTAAAACCCACTAAACCCGAACTGATGATTTCCTCGAAATAATCGGCAATGCCTAAACCTCGAATGGTATTTAAACGGGTGTCATGTCCACCATTCGAAACAATTGCCAATTGATAGCCTTGAGATTTTAACTGCTCTAGCACCTGCTTGGCATCCGGCATTTCTACAGCGCAGCGACCAAACTGGCTAAACCAGAACTGTGCCAGCTCATCTATGCTGGGTGGATTTAACCAGGATAGCTCCTGTAATAATGCATAAGCTGCCGAAGCCCCGATGCTGCCATGCGTTAGCAATTCCTTTTTTGGATAACCCCCATTATCGATGCGGCGAACGATCTCGATAATTTTTTCAGGCTCGACCTGTGCCAATGCTGGGGCATAATATTCTGCCAGATAACGGCTATAGGCCTGTGCTGTCAGGTCACGATGGGTCAAGGTATTGTCGAGGTCAAATAAAACAGCTTGAATAGGCATAATTTTCAAAACGAAATGCTGAAACTTTCAATCAGGATAACAGTCCGCAATTTGTTAGATCAGACATAAAATTGCTAAGTTTTGTTGTTTTAAGCATAAAAAAAGCGATGCCAAAGCACCGCCTTTTCTTAGATTACAAAGTCGAAATTAGAATTTGTATTCGAAACCTGTACCTACAAGAACTTGTTCATCTTCGTCAGAACCTTGTTCGATCGTTAAATAACCAGCATGACCGTATAATTTCACTTGTTTAGAAAGTGCATAGTCTACACCAGCAAGAATTTGGTTCGCCTCAAAGTCTGGAGACGCATTTTTAAAGCTCACAACATTTTGGCTATATTGACCTTTGACTGTCCAAGCTTTTGCTGCAGGTAAATTATATTCAGCGCCAATTAACCATGCTTGAGCATCATCAATATTTGCTGCTACTAAAGCATTAGCTTCTGTTGGACTTACGCTTGCATCTTCAACTTCTGAAGTTTGATAAAGTGCTTTCAGTGCCAAACCACCATCTAGATTAATACGACCAATAGCACGTAAAGTATTTGCTTCAGCAATTACATTGTTTGCAAGAGCTACATCACGTCCCAGCGTATCAGTATTATTGAAACCACGACTTAAGAAACGGGATGGGATCGCTTTATCATAGCCGAGACCAGCAACAAAAGTTTTATCGCTATATACAACTGAAGAAGACCAAGAGTCACCTAGACCACGCCCAGCAACCGTATAGCCACCTTTAGTCGCTTCAATCGTGTTATTACCTTCACCTGTAGCAAGCTGAAGTTTAGCATCGATTTTACCTTCTCCTACATTAAATGCAGGTGCTTCGTAGACAAGCACGTTATCAATACGGTTTTCACCTACCATGATACCTGCTACATCGGCATTATTTGCTACATAGTTATTGAACGTATCAACGACTGATGAAAGCTGTTTGACAGGGGTATCAATTTTACCGGCTTTCAGCGTACCCAACTTTTCATCTTTAAGGCCAATTAAAAGATTACGTGGTACAAATGTGTCAGAACTTCCACCGTTGTCTACATAAAAAGTAAACTCAGCTTGGTATAGGGCACTTAAACGATCTGTAAGTTTTTCATCACCTTTAAGACCTAAGAAAGAGTTGTTTGTGTTCAAATCAGTAATATGACGATCTTCTACGCCATTTTTATTATCTGCTTGTACATGATCTAGAGAAAGATCAATCTCACCATAGAAAGTTGGTGCTGCAAAAGTTGTCCCCGCCACAAGGCTGAATGCAATTGCTGTTGCTAACTTAGTTTTCATTAAAATATTCCCTGTTTAAAATTTATGTTTAAATCAAATTGAAACAAATGTTACAACGTGGAAACATATTACAGAATTATTAAATAAGTATTTAGATATTCTTTTTAATACTTTAGGTTAATATTTAATCAAACCATTGATTGTGTATAAGTTTTAGACTTTTTCTTGAGTTCCCGTCCATCTGAATATGGGAATCAAGCAAAAAATTGCTACGATCACGATGAGATTCAGATAGTCTTGATAACCTAAAGCATCTCCCAAAATACCACTCAGGCTATACAATCCCCCACTTACCGTGGCCATGAGTGCAACCTGAAAGGTAAAATCTGTCCCTGCCAGATGCTTACGGCTGTATTGCATGACCAAGGTCAACATGACCACCAACAGCATAGCTGAGATCATGTCTTCGGCTGCATTGACCAGATATATCATCCAGTTTTGTACTTTGTTTTGAGCTTCATACTGCGTAGCGAGCCAGGCATAAGCCATTAAGCTCAATATTTTTAGAATTGAGAAAATGATCAAACTCGAGCTGCGAGACCAGTACTTCAGACACCAGCCAGCCAATCCTGCTCCAATCAGTGCCGCAAATGCACCAAGCATGGTGACATAAAGGCCAATCTGGCTAAAGCTCAGTCCGAGATCTACCATTAAAGGTTTTAATAAAGGCCCGGATAAACCATCGGCGATTTTAAAGGTCAGTAAAACCAGAAGCCACCTCGCCAAGCTTAAATCTGACCAGAAGTATTGAAAATAGGTTTTTATATTGCTGAGTGCAGGTCCTTTATCAGCTGGCGTGATAATTTTTGAATGCTGAGATTCTCTAAAAAATAAAATGGGTAAAGTATTAATAAAGACCAGAGCTGCCAATAATAGAAAGGTAGCTTGCCATTGCAGCAGATCGAGCAACCATAATATGGCCCCACCTCCGACAATGAATCCCAGACGAGAACCAATCACCTGAAAGGTATTACCCCAATGTTGCTGTTCATTTTTCAGAATATTGACTGCCAGTGCATCGGTGGCAATATCCTGCGTCGCACCAATACCATTCATCAACAAAAGCGTGATAAAAAACAGCAGTAAATACAGCGGCTGATTCAAGGCCTGAATCGGTAGAAATGAGAGCCCAATCAATACAGCAACTGACAGCCATTGCAAGGGAATAATCCAGCTACGGTAATGACCTTTGGCGCTCGATCCATGCCGATCAACTAAAGGTGCCCAGAATATTTTAATCGACCAAGGCAGCATTAACAGACCAAAGCCCCCGATATGCGCCAGCGATACCCCTTCAGCTCGCAGAATGACTGGCAAGGCATGCGTCATAAACCCGACCGGAAGCCCCTGTGCCCAATACAGCGAAAACAGTAAAATATAGGTATTCCGCATATTTAGGCTAAGTCCTTAAGGTGAAAATGCATCACCAGCATTTGAGATGCTATACATTTTGCCAATGATCCGGATTTTACAACAGTCTAATATAATAAAAAATAAAGAAAAATTAGTTTCAGGACGAGACAGAAGCAATGGCCCAAATACGTTTCCCCCAACTCCCGCCGCATGTGCCAGCCCGCGGCAGCAAACTGAGCCGAACTTTTTTCAGGCAGCTTTTCTTGGCTCAGGGCTGGCGTCTGGAAGGAGAATTCCCCGATTTGCCCAAAGCTGTGGCGATTATCTCTCCCCATACCTCCAATATTGATGCCTGGCTAGGTTTCAATGCCCTGCTTGGTCTCGGTATTCAGATTACGATTTTTGGTAAAGACAGCCTGTTTCGTACACCGCTAAAACCGGTGCTGGAATGGATTGGTGTGGTTCCTGTCGTCCGAGATAGTCCACAAGGACATACCCGACAGATTGTAGACATCATTGAAAAATCGCAGCAGATCTGGGTCGGTATGGCACCGGAAGGTTCACGTAAGGTACCGGATAAAATTCGCAGCGGTTTTTATCATATTGCCAAGGCAGCCCATTTGCCGATTGTGATGTTTTCCTTTGATTATGATATCAAGACTATTCATATCCTGGGCGTGTACCATCTGACCGGTGATTATGAATACGACCTGGAACAGATTTATCAGCATTATCAAGGTAAATTCTCGGCCAAAAATCCAGACTGGGTGGCCAAGCCGTTACAAAAGCTTTTGAAAAAAGACTAGGCAAATACGGCTTTTTTTGATGTGATAGCCTGAATTTTGTTGATTTAATCACCAGTTTTTATAATGAAATTAGCCCGTTATGCCTTAATTGGCTGCCTTGGTTTCAGTCTTGCAGCCTGTGACAAAGCTACTAAAACACCTACGCCTGCCACGCCATTAAAAGCCCGTGAACCTGTCGTCGCCATTGCCCTCGGTGGTGGCGGTGCCAAAGGTTTTGCCCATATTGGCGTCATTAAAGTGCTCGAATCACACGGCATCAAACCGAAGATTGTCACCGGCACCAGTGCCGGCAGTTTTGTCGGCAGCCTGTATGCCAGCGGCAAATCCCCTTATCAGTTACAGCAGATTGCCCTGAATTTTAAAGAATCCGATATCCGCGATTTAACCTTGAACCGACAAGGGATTATTGCCGGACAAAAATTGCAGAATTTCGTCAATAAAAATGTGGCGAACAAACCGATTGAACAATTCCCAATTCGTTTTGCTGCAGTTGCCACTCGCCTGGACAATGGGCGTAAAGCTGACTTTATTAAAGGCAATGCCGGACAGGCGGTTCGTGCTTCCTGTAGTATTCCGAATGTATTTGTGCCTGCCGTGATTGGCGGCATCAAATATGTCGATGGCGGTCTGATTAGCCCAATTCCGGTCAAGACCGCCAAAGATATGGGAGCAGACATTGTCATTGCCGTGGATATTTCTGCCCGTCCGGATGGTAATAAAGCCTTGAATATGTGGGGCGTACTGGATCAGACCCTAAATATTATGGGACAGCAAAGCATTAATGAAGAGTTGAGTCAGGCCACTGTGGTGATTCAGCCCAAAGTCGGCCATATCGGTACTTTGGACCTGAAAGCCAGCAATGCCACCATTCTGGAAGGTGAAAAGGCGGCTCAGCTGAAAATCCGTACTATTGAAAAAGCTATTAGCAACTTTAAGCAGTCGCCAGCGGCATTTAAACCGCCCCGTCAGGCAAAATTTTGATGCATGAATTTTTTATATTCATCTGCTGCCGCATCTGCTACATTGAAGATCAATCATATAAAGATGATGATTAATTAAATACTTAGCGATATAGGTCACGATATGGAATTAGTTCTTGAACCTTGGCACTGGTTTGTATTAGGCATCCTTCTGATTCTGTCGGAATTACTGCTGCCCGCATTTGCTGCCCTGTGGTTCGGGATCGGTGCCATCATGGTTGGCGTCCTGTACTGGATGTTCCCGATGATGGGACTGACGACCCAGCTCCTGACCTGGATCGTTCTTTCTGTTCTGTGTACGCTGCTCTGGTTCAAGTTTATCAAGCCACTTTCCATTGACAAGACCAAAGCCGGTCTATCGCGTGAAGCGACCATTAGTCAGGTGGGCATGGTGATTCAGACTAATCTGGATCATGGGCAAATCCGGGTGCGCTTTCCGATGCCAGTTTTAGGTTCGGATGAATGGGAATGTCGTACTCTGGATCAGGTTCAGGTCGGTGACCGTGTTCGCGTCGTGGATATTCTGGGGAATGATCTGGTGGTTCAACCCCACAGCACACATTATCAAAATGAAAAAGGTGAATAAGATATGTCTGGTGGAACTATAATTGTTATCGCATTTTTGGCCTTTGTGGCGATTACAATTTTTAAAGGGGTACGTATTGTCCCGCAAGGTTATAAATGGATCGCACAACGCTTGGGCAAATACCATACGACGCTGAATCCGGGTCTGAATTTTGTCATTCCGTATATTGATGAAGTGGCTTATAAAGTCACCACCAAAGATATTGTGCTGGATATTCCTTCACAGGAAGTGATTACCCGTGATAATGCCGTGTTACTCATGAATGCGGTGGCCTATATCAACCTGACCACACCTGAAAAAGCGGTCTACGGCATTGAAAACTATTCTTGGGCAATTCAAAACCTGGTACAAACCTCATTACGTTCGATTGTCGGTGAAATGGATCTGGATGATGCACTATCATCACGTGATCATATTAAAGCACGTTTAAAATCCAGTATTTCCGATGATATCTCGGACTGGGGTATCACGCTTAAAACCGTTGAAATTCAGGATATTAAACCTTCAGTCACCATGCAAACCGCGATGGAAGAACAGGCCGCTGCTGAACGTCAACGTCGTGCGACCGTGACCAAAGCTGATGGTGAAAAACAGGCTGCCATTCTGGAAGCGGATGGTCGTCTGGAAGCATCGCGCCGTGATGCAGAAGCACAGGTGGTTCTGGCTGAATCTTCACAACGTGCGATTGATATGGTGACTTCGGCAATTGGTAGTAATGAAATTCCGGTTGCCTATTTACTCGGTGAGCAATATATCAAGGCCATGCAAGATATGGCCAAATCACCGAATGCCAAAACGGTGGTCTTGCCTGCAGACGTGCTGAACACGATTCGAGGCGTGATGGGTCGTCCGCCTCAGTAAAAATTTTCATTTTCAAATCCATAGGCAGCGTATTCGCTGCCTATTTTTCGTTTAAACACGAAAATCTCAGCAAAGATTTGGAATTTATGCTTAAATTTCGCGTTATTTTTTGAAATCCTTTGGGCTTTGATGCCAGATCTGTGTTTCGCCACAGCATTTATCATCAACATAAGTCCTTATTCGATTACTGTCCAACTCGAAAATGGATACCGTATGAGCTCCCTAAATCCAACGTTAATTACCTTTCTTTTTTATATTGTCGCCATGGTGGTGATCGGCCTGATGGCTTATCGTGCGACCACAAACTTTTCCGATTACATTTTAGGGGGCCGTCGTTTAGGTAGTTTTGTTACTGCACTTTCCGCTGGGGCTTCCGATATGAGTGGCTGGCTGCTGATGGGCCTGCCCGGTGCAATTTATCTTTCCGGTTTGTCGGAAATATGGATTGCCATTGGCCTGATTATTGGTGCCTGGTTAAACTGGTTGCTGGTGGCTGGCCGCTTACGAGTACATACGGAAGTTCAGCACAATGCCCTGACCCTTCCAGATTATTTTTCCAATCGTTTTAACGACCAGAAGAAAATTTTACGTATTGTATCGGCTTTTGTGATTCTGATTTTCTTTGCGATTTACTGTGCCTCAGGCATGGTAGCAGGTGCGCGCCTGTTCGAAAGCATGTTTGAAATGTCCTACACGACGGCGCTCTGGATCAGTGCCATTGCCACCATCAGTTATGTATTTATTGGCGGTTTTCTGGCAGTCAGCTGGACCGATACCATTCAGGCCGGCCTGATGATCTTTGCGCTGTTGCTCACGCCAATTGTGACCCTATTGACCTTCTCTGATATGTCTCAGGTCACTCTGGCGCTTGAAACGGCACGTCCACAGGCCATGAATCTGGTCGGTGATTTAAGTACGGTGGCCATCCTGTCGCTACTGGCATGGGGCTTGGGTTATTTTGGTCAGCCACATATTCTGGTGCGCTTTATGGCGGCAGATTCAGTCAAGTCAATTCCAAATGCACGCCGTATTGGTATGACCTGGATGATCCTGTGCTTAGCTGGTGCCGTGGCTGCCGGTTTCTTTGGTATTGCTTATTTCCAGCAACATCCGGAACTGGCCAGTGTGGTGAATGCCAATCCTGAAACTGTATTTATGGAATTGACCAAAATTCTGTTCAACCCATGGATTGCCGGTATTGTCCTGGCTGCGATTTTGGCTGCGGTAATGAGTACTTTAAGCTGTCAGCTTCTAGTCTGCTCAAGTACGCTGACAGAGGATTTTTATAAATCCTTCCTGCGCAAAAATGCATCTCAAAAAGAACTGGTTTGGGTTGGCCGTTTTATGGTGCTGCTGATTGCCCTGCTGGCAATCTGGATGGCGGGTAATCCTGAATCGAAAGTGCTGGGTCTGGTCGCTTATGCCTGGGCCGGTTTTGGTGCTGCATTTGGCCCACTGATCATTCTGTCCCTGTTCTGGAAACGCATGACTTTGAATGGTGCCTTGGCAGGTATGATTATGGGTGCAGTGATGGTGATTTTATGGAAAAACCTGTTCGCAGCAACAGGTGTCTATGAAATTATCCCGGGCTTTATCTGCTCATTCATTGCCATCATTGTAGTGAGCTTGATGGGTAAAGTACCTACGGCTGAAATTACCGATCGTTTTGAACAGGCTGAACGTCTGTATAACGAAACCAAATAAAATTAACGATCAAAAAAAGCGGACTTTAAAATCCGCTTTTTTAATACCTGAACAATTACTCAAAATAAAAACAATGAACAGATTCAAGCCATTTTAATTTTTACGCTGGAGTAAAAACTGGGTGATAGAGATCAGCTCTGCCGCCTGATCATCAAAATGAGCAAGTGCGGCTAAGGCCTGATCATGCAATTGCTGTGCATAGGCTTTGGCCTGTTCCAGCCCCATCAAGGCAGGATATGTCGATTTTTCTACCTGCTCATCCTTGCCAGCTGTTTTACCCAACACTTCGGTATCAGAAATAATATCCAGAATATCGTCCTGCACCTGGAAGGCCAGACCAATCGCCTGTCCAAACTCACGCAGCTTTGGAATCGCCAGATCTGTACCTTCAAAGATTGTGACCGCCGCCATCATGATCGCAGCACTCATCAAAGCACCGGTTTTATTACGATGAATGGTTTCTAATACTTCCTGATCAATTTTTTTGCCTTCGGACTGCAAATCCAACACCTGACCATTGACCATTTTCGAAGAGGCTGTGGCCAGAATCTGCATTTGTTTTAGCACAATCGAAGCATCTACCGCAGGGCCTTGATCAAACAGACGACTGCCTAAAATTTCAAAGGCCATCGACTGTAGAATATCACCTGCCAAAAGCGCGGTATCTTCACCATAAGCCACATGGCAGGTCGGCTGACCACGGCGCAGCAAATCATTGTCCATACACGGCAGATCATCATGTGCCAGTGAATAACAATGGATAAATTCAATCGCAACCGCCGCACGGCGTACCGCCGCGGTATTCTGATTCGGTTTCAGTGCTGCTGTGGCATAGCATAATGCTGGACGAACACGCTTCCCTCCCAGCATCACGGCATGATGCACCGCCGACTTTAAAGGTTCAGGAATGGCAAAGGCATCTAGGGCTGTCAGTAAATCTTGTTGAATACGATGTTGTGCTTGAGTCAATGCATGGATTGATACGTCAGTAATAGATGACACATTTGCCTCGAATACATAGTCCGGAAGGATGAAAATAACAAGTTTGAGCCACTTGTTCTGATAAGCACTATTGTACCTACAATCGCCTTGAATTTTCAGCTTTATCTGTGGATTGATTTAAAGCAGCAATAGATATCAAAATATGTTCCTCCACTAAAAAACCACTGCCGCGACAGCGCTACTGTCCCAGAGTTGAAGTGCTTGGATTTATCAAGTGCCTGTGGCAGAGATGCCACACATTGCCCACCACCACAGGACGTCGTGTATGGGCAATAAGAGACCTTTGCCTACCTTGGGTCTTTCCAAAGTAGGATTTCACCTGCACAAATCCATTTAAACTTTTAAAGGAAAGATGAGGCTGGACAATATCTACCTCTAAATATAAACAAGTTTAGATATTTAAACGTATTCTCTGATAGCTTTTATTACTTCCTACCATGCCAACGATAGCTGAGTCAAAATTTTGGCCAGTAATGGTCACAACAGTAATTTTCTCAGGCTAAATAATGGGTCGGCAAATCAAACTAGAGCAAAACATCTTCAGGAACGCGTACCCAACCTTCCATCAACACACGTGCACTGCGACTCATGATGGCTTTTTTCACTTTCCACTCTCCATTTTCCTGACTTGCTTGTGCACCGACTCTTAAAGTCCCCGAAGGATGGCCAAAACGCACGGCTTCACGCTCTACACCGCCTGCCACCCGATTCACCAGAGTCCCCGGAATGGCTGCCGCCGTACCAATTGCCACCGCAGCTGTGCCCATCATGGCATGATGCAGTTTCCCCATAGACAAGGCACGAACCAGAATATCGGCATCTGCTTCGGCAACCACCTTGCCACTTGATGAGGTATAAGTTTTGGATGGCGCTACAAAAGCGATTTTTGGGGTGTGCTGACGGTTAGCTGCTTCGCTAATGTCCTGAATCAATCCCATCTGCTTCGCAGCATAAGCACGAATGGTTTCAAACTTTGCCAGCGCTGCCGCATCATTATTCATATGATCCTGAAGCTCGGTGCCGTTATAACCCAAATCTCCCGCATTCAAAAACACGGTGGGAATGCCGGCATTAATCATGGTGACTTCAAAACTGCCAATATTGGGAACTTCCAGCGTATCGACCAGATTACCTGTCGGAAACATCGAACCGCCTTCGCCATCATCATCGGCAGGATCTAAAAACTCGATCTGTACTTCGGCTGCCGGAAAAGTCACGCCATCCAGTTCAAAATCGCCCAACTCCTGAACTTGACCATTTCGCATTGGTACATGCGCAATAATGGTTTTTTGAATATTGGCCTGCCAGATGCGGACTGTACACAGCCCATTTTCCGGAATACGTGATCTATCAATCAGAGCATTAGAAATGGCAAAAGCTCCCACTGCTGCGGTGAGATTACCGCAATTACCACTCCAGTCCACAAAAGGACGGTCAATTGACACCTGACCAAATAAATAATCTACATCATGATCGGCCTGCTGGCTTTTTGACAGAATCACGGTCTTGCTGGTACTGGAACTGGCGCCGCCCATACCATCGATCTGTTTAGCATAAGGATCTGGGCTACCAATCACGCGCAGCAGAAGCTGATCACGAATCCGGCCGGCCTGTTGTGCTTCTGCGGGCAAATCATCCAGCTTAAAAAAAACGCCTTTACTGGTGCCTCCACGCATATAGGTTGCAGGAATCTTGATTTGGGCTGCAAAACTCATGAATTGTTTCATCCTTTGGCTTGTCTTTGTTTTGGTAAAAAGTTATGGAATACTTATGAGAAGAGTATAATCGCTTTAAAGCCAAGGAAGTTCAGTGCTCCGACCTAAGTATAAAAAATCAGCATTCGTATCAGAGCAAAAAAACAGGAAACTCATCAGTTACAATGTCAATAAAATTAATATATTGATTCAGTTATCTTTTATTTAATTTATTTTTATAATTTTTTATTATAAATCTGATAATAATATTTCATTCAAAGTCTTGCACTAGGTTTCTGAACTTTGTTCCATTACAATCTTTATACTTATTTTTTCCATTGTCGGGCTGAACACTTTGAATAACGAGTCTTCACAACTTCAGCGTGGCTTAAAGAACCGTCATATTCAGTTGATCGCCATGGGCGGTGCAATTGGCACAGGCTTATTCTTAGGTTCCGCACAGGTGATCCAATCTGCGGGTCCTTCTATTATTTTGGGCTATGCCATTGGTGGCTTGATTGCATTTTTAATCATGCGTCAATTGGGTGAGATGATTGTTCATGAACCTGTCGCAGGTTCATTCAGCCATTTTGCTTATAAATACTGGGGCAAATTCCCCGGTTTCCTTGCGGGCTGGAACTACTGGATTCTTTATATCCTGGTGGCCATGACCGAACTTACTGCCGTTGCGAAATATATCAACTACTGGTGGCCGCATATTCCAGCCTGGGCATCGGTACTGTTTTTCTTTATCGTGATTACCCTGGTCAACCTCGGCAATGTAAAATTCTACGGTGAATCAGAATTCTGGCTCTCAATCATTAAAGTGACTGCGGTCGTTTCCATGATTGTCTTTGGCTTGTACCTGATCCTGACTGCAGATGCATCATCAGCTGCATCGTTTAGCAACTTATGGACTGCAGGTGGCTTCTTCCCGAATGGCTTTGAAGGTTTATTCTTCATGCTGGCCTTCCTGATGTTTGCCTTTGGTGGTATCGAACTGATTGGTATGGCAGCAGCAGAAGCTGAAAATCCAGAGAAAACCATTCCGAAAGCGATTAATCAGGTGGTTTTCCGTATTCTGATTTTCTATGTCGGTGCATTAACGATTCTGTTGTCGCTGGTGCCTTGGAATCAGCTGGAACTGGGTGGCCTGGATAAAAGTCCGTTTGTGATGATTTTCAGTCAATTGGGTATTGGCTGGGCTGCACACTTACTGAACTTTATTATTCTGACAGCAGCACTGTCAGTTTATAACAGCGGTATGTATGCCAATAGCCGGATGCTGTATGGTTTAGCACAGCAAGGAAATGCCCCGAAAGTCTTCATGAAAGTGAATAAGCAAGGTACTCCGATTGCTGCTGTATTGTTCTCTGCCGCGCTGATTTTCGGTTGTGTACTACTCAACTACTTCGTGCCTGAAGATGCCTTAAGTCATCTGATTTACATCGTAGTCGGTGCATTGGTATTGAACTGGGCCATGATTACGCTGACCCATCTGAAATTTATTCAGAGTATGAAAAAGCTCGGACAGAAAACATCGTTCCCTGCGCTGTGGTCACCTGCAAGCAACATCTTGGTACTGGGCTTTATTGCAACTATTCTTTACATTATGTGGACACAAGGATTCCAGGAATCGGTCTATATGATTCCTGTCTGGATTGTGATCATGTTAGGCCTGTTTAAGTTGCTTAAACCGAAAAATAGCTAATCACGTTATTTAAATGAGATTTGAAAAAGTTATTGCTCCAGCAATAACTTTTTTTTTGCTTTATTTTGCAGTACATTAACCGTTCTTTGCGCCCTTAGCTTAACTGGATAGAGCAGTTGCCTCCTAAGTGACCGGCGTGGGTTCGAGTCCCGCAGGGCGCACCATCCTTTCAAAATGTGATCTATACTTCAAAAAATTAGCGTTAATCTTCATATTTTTAGAATATTTTTTATACAAAAAGTCATTTTTTCTTCATTATTTTATTTCTTTTACTTTCAAATACTTATTTCAAAATGAGGCTATTTTTTGGTGTAAAAACTCTATTTTGGTGCTTTTTTAGACTAATTAGTTTTTTCTAGAGCATTTACTCTTATTTTAATTGTGGTATTTTTGGCACATGGAGTAACAAATGATTACGGTTTATTAACCGTTATCTCCAAAAAATCAAATAAGTGCAAACAACAACGCTAGATATAAATTTGTACCTCAAGGAAAGACGTAAATGAAATTAAAAACATTAACTACTGCAATGATTTTAGCAACGTTACCAATGACAGGCGCATTTGCTGCAGCTATGGATCGTTCTGGCCAATCAATTGCAGCATTTTTGCAACCTGGTAATTACTTTGAAGCTGGCTTATCTGTTTTAGATGCTGATGTATCAGGTACATCTTCTGCTGCTTTAGGAAACCAATCAACGGGTGATATGGCAAGTTCTTATTACTTTCCATCTGCAGCTCTTAAAATTCAAGCTACTGACAATATCTCTGTAGGTCTTTTATATGATCAACCATTTGGTGCAAAAGCTGAATATAAAGATCCAACAATTGCATTCACAAATGGTGGTGAAGGTACAGCAGCCGAAGTCCATACTGAAAATTTAACCTTATTAGTAGGTTTCCAACCAACTGTAAATTGGAACTTCTACGGTGGTGTAGTTTATCAAGAAGCTAAAGGTGAAGTATCCTTGCGTGGCGCTGCATATAGTGCCCTTGGTGGTGTTGGAAATCCTCTATTACCAGCAATTGCTTATGATGCAGATTTGAAAAAAGATTCTGCAATTGGTTGGACTGCTGGTTTAGCCTATCAAATTCCAGAAATTGCACTAAAAGCTTCTTTAACTTATCGTTCTGAAATTGAACATGAATTAACATCTGAAGAAACTTTAAATGGGGTACCCGCATCATTAGTAACTCCTGCTATTGGTTTAACTTTGAACCCAGGAAAAACTAATGTTACTACGCCACAATCAGTTAACTTAGATTTACAATCTGGCATCATGGCTGATACAGTTGGTTTCCTAAATGTACGTTGGGTAAATTGGGATGGCTTTGCGATCCGTCCAAATGCATTTGGACAGATCTTAGATGCAGCTGGACAAAACCCTGCCCTTGCAAGCTTAGTTGGTGGCAATTTAGTTGAATATAATAAAGATCAATGGTCTGCAACGGCGGGTGTGGGACGCAAGTTTAATGACAAATGGGCGGGTAACGTTTCTGTAGGTTGGGACTCAGGCGCGGGTAATCCTGTAACTACGCTTGGCCCAACTGAAGGTTACTGGAACGTTGGTTTAGGTCTTCAATTCTCTCCAGCTCCAAATTACTTTATTGCTGGCGGTGTGAAATACTTCTGGTTGGGTGATGCAACAGCTTTAACAGTAGCTAATCCAAATGTTGGTGAATTTGAAGATAACCACGCTATTGGTTATGGTCTAAAAATGGGTTATCGCTTCTAAGTTAGAACTTAATATAAAAAACCACCTTTGGGTGGTTTTTTATTGTCTCATTCTATTTTTATACACTTGCATATTATTCGATTATTTTACCATCAATTAAAATTGATAATTTTTTAGTTCTTTTACACTATTTTAAATATTTTAAAATCCATATTTTTCAAAAACTTAAATTCAAAAATATAGTATAAATACTCTAAGCAAGCCCTTTCCTTAACCGCTTTAGTTCATTTCTTCGGCAAAGCTGAGCATTTACTCTTTTTAAAATTGTGTTACTTTTCCAGCACATTTTTGTTACAGATGGCATCAGGGACCGTACCATGAAGCTCAATAAAATTTATTCCGCTATTTTACTTAGCACTTTACCTCTTTCTGCTGTTCAAGCAGCTGGCTTGGACCGCTCTGGTCAGTCCATTTCTGCTTTTTTACAGCCGGGTAATTATGCGGAAGCCGGTATTTCTGTTTTAGATCCAACTGTAAAGGGTTCTTCTACAGTAACTGGTTTAGAAGGCGAAAAAATTAGTGATATGGGTGAAGACTATTACTTCCCATCTGCAGCCATTAAAGTACAAGCGACCGATAAAATTTCACTAGGCTTGATTTATGATCAACCATTTGGTGCTGATGCAACCTACTCATCAACAGCAGGTACATTTGGTAATGGTATGGAAGGAACTTCTGTTGAAGTTGATACTAATAATCTAACAGCGCTGATTGGTTACCAACCCAACCAAAACTGGAATTTTTATGCAGGTCCCGTATATCAAACAGTTGAAGGAAAAGTTTCATTACGTGGTGCCGCATACGGTGGTACTCATCTATTAGGTGGCTACGACATAGATCTTAAAGAAAATGATGCTTTCGGTTGGATTGCAGGTGCCGCATACTCTATTCCTGAAATTGCACTTAGAGCTGCTGTCACTTATCGCTCTGAAATCAAGCATGAACTTGATACTTCAGAAACATTTGCCCTAGGTGCTGTTGTTCGTCCTAACTCAAACACAGAAGTTGTTACACCTCAGTCTGTAAACATTGATTTACAATCAGGTGTTGCTAAAGACACCTTAGCTTTTGCAAATATTCGTTGGGTACATTGGGATCAATTTGCAGTTAAACCTACATATTTAGCTGCTGCAACACAGGCTGCAAGAGGCAAAGCACAAAACCTAATCGACTATTCAGATGATCAGTGGTCTATTACAACAGGTATCTCTCATAAGTTTAATGATAAATGGGCTGGTTCAGCTTCTGTTGGTTATGACTCTGGTGCAGGCAACCCTGTTACGACTCTTGGCCCAGTAAATGGAAACTGGAGTATTGGATTAGGCGCGCAATATAGCCCTGCACAAAGCTATTTCATTGCTGCTGGCGTACGTTACCTATGGTTAGGTGATGCACAAGCGCAAACTGCAGGCACTGTTGTAGGTGATTTTGAAGATAACTATGCTCTAGGTTATGGCATGAAAATCGGCTATCGCTTCTAATCAGTCGATTGCATAAAGAAGGGCGCTCTAAGCGCCCTTCTTTTATTTCAACTTGCTTAACAGATTAAGCCGGAATATCACGCACAGATGCATTACGAATTGCTTCTTTTAAGGCTTCATAGCCACGAATCGGCGGGAATTGCGGGAATTCAGCAATCACATTATCAGGGGCATCAAACAAGAAACCTGCATCTGCTTCGCCTAGCATCGTAGTATCGTTATACGAATCGCCTGCCGCAATCACACGGAAGTTTAAACCATGGAGCGCTTTTACCGCCTGACGTTTTTGATCCGGCTGACGGAGTTTATAAGCAGAGATCATGCCTTCTGCATCCGTTTCCAGCTTATGACAGAAAATAGTCGGCCAATCCAGCTGCTTCATCAACGGATGCGCAAACTCATAGAAAGTATCTGAAAGAATAATCAATTGAAAATGCGTACTGACCCATTTTACAAATTCTTTTGCTCCCGGGAACGGCCCCATTTCTGCAATCACTTCCTGAATATCGCTCAAGCCTAAACCGTGCTGTTTTAAAATATTCAGACGTTGGGTCATCAGTACATCATAGTCAGGAATGTCACGAGTCGTCGCTTCAAGCTCTTTAATACCGGTTTTTTTGGCAAAGTTAATCCAGATTTCTGGAACCAACACGCCTTCTAAATCTAGACATACGACTTCCATGAACATTCCCTCTAAGTTGTATTGAAAAAATTTTGCACTATCATAGCTGAAGAAATAGATTTTGCACTGTACTTTTTTAAATCTATTTTTTTCATAAGTATCTATTTTTTAGTGATAAGTCAACTAAATCAATTCTATTAAAATAGATGTTAAATTAATTAATATAGGCCATGTCCTTTCCAAGCCTATATCGCCAGGATTCTCATGACCATCATTCCTACTATTGATCGTATTGATGCACTTGCATCTGAATATGCAGATAAATCGCCCAATGAAATTTTGGCACTTGCACTGAGCCAGCAAGGTGAAATTGCGATTTCATTTTCTGGTGCTGAAGATATTGTATTGATTGATATGGCATCGCATCTCGGTAAACCGTTCCGGGTATTCAGTCTGGATACTGGCCGTCTACATACAGAGACGTATCAGTTTATTGAACGGGTACGTAAGCATTACAACATCGAGATTGAAATCTGCTTCCCTGAAACGGATGCAGTACAAAATTTAGTGACCACCAAAGGTTTATTCAGTTTCTTTGAAGATGGCCATCAGGAATGTTGCGGTATACGCAAGGTTCAACCGCTACGTAAAAAACTGGCGACGCTGGATGGCTGGATTACTGGTCAGCGCAAAGACCAAAGTCCGGGTACACGCAATGAAATTCCTGTGGTTCAGGCAGATCCAGGTTTTTCCGGTCCGGGTAAGCAGCTGATCAAATACAATCCTCTGGCCAACTGGTCCAGTGCAGATGTCTGGAGTTATATCCGTATGATGGAAGTCCCTTATAATGCCCTGCATGAGAAAGGTTTTGTTTCTATCGGCTGTGAACCTTGTACTCGCCCTGTGCTGCCAAATCAGCATGAACGCGAAGGCCGCTGGTGGTGGGAAGAAGCTACCCATAAAGAATGTGGCTTACATGCTGGCAATCTAAAAAAATAAAGTTAAGTTTTATCGTTCCTATTGATTGAAAGACTATTTTTTAATAAAGATAGTCTTTTTAATTGATAATTTTACATTTAGTGACAAGATATAAATGACCTTTTATCGGGATAATATTATTTTAATTAAAGAGTTTATAAAATTCTAGCTCATTGATTTATTAGCATAAAATGTGAAATTGAACACAATGCTATTCTTTTAATAACACATAATTATTAAGTTACATTCCACTTCGCCTAGTAAATACTATTTTTAGCAAACTATTTTAAAACTAAAATTTTCACATTTCATAAACTTAGGAAGATATTTTGTTCTTGTCAATAGCCACTTTTTCACAGTTGAGGCAAGATAAAGCAGTTCATTTATATGCTAAAAAAGATATACTTTAAAAACTAAAGTAATAATTCTAACAAGGCTTTTTAGCAAAAAAGCCATAGAGAATGCAGTGAGGCAATCCACGCTATGCGTCCATTACATCCAATTGATTTTATTTTCTTAACTTTAGAGAAACGGCAGCAGCCTATGCATGTAGGTGGACTATTTTTATTCCAAATTCCCGAAAATGCACCCGCTTCCTTTATTCAGGATCTCGTCACTGATATTCAAAACTCCAAATCATCGCCGATTCCACCTTTTAATAATTATTTAAATGGCCTGTTTTGGGATGAAGACCAAGAATTTGATTTAGATCATCATTTTCGTCATATTGCCCTGCCGAAACCGGGTCGTATCCGTGAATTGCTCACTTATATTTCACAAGAACATAGTGCGCTGATTGATCGTGCCAAGCCTTTATGGACCTGTCATATTATTGAAGGAATTGAAGGTAATCGTTTTGCCATGTATTTCAAGATCCATCATGCGATGGTGGACGGAATCGCCGGCATGCGTCTGGTCGAAAAATCGCTGTCGCATGATCCGAATGCCAAAAGTATTGTGCCACCGTGGTGTGTTGAAGGGCCACGCGCCAAACGCCTTAAAGCACCTAAGGTCAATGCTTTTAAAAATGTCCTGCAAACCATTAAAGGCCAACTAGAATGCGCACCACGCGTCGCTTATGAGCTGTCTCAGACCGTTATGAAGGATATGGGGCGCAATCCGGATTATGTGTCCAGTTTTCAGGCACCAAGTTGTATTCTGAACCAACGTGTCAGTGCTTCGCGTCGTTTTGCGGCACAATCCTTTGAATTTTCACGTTTACGGCATATTTCTAAAGCATTGGGCGTCACGATTAATGACATGGTACTGGCCATCTGTTCAGGTGCACTACGTGAATATTTACTATCACAAAACGCTTTACCGAAAAAACCATTAATTGCTATGGTTCCGGCCTCGGTTCGAAGTGATGATTCGGATGTTTCCAATCGCATTACCATGATTCTGGCCAATCTGGGCACCCATAAAGAAGATCCTCTGGAACGTCTCAAAATTGTACGTGGCAGTGTACTGAGTGCCAAGGAACGTTTTAAACGCATGAATGCCAATCAGATTTTAAATTATAGTGCCTTTGTCTATGGTGCAGCCGGTCTGAACATTGCATCCGGTTTAATGCCAACGCGCCAGGCATTTAATGTGATTATTTCCAATGTACCCGGCCCTCAGGAACCGCTATATTGGAATGGTGCACGTCTCGAAGCGCTTTATCCAGCCTCAATTGTACTAGATGGGCAGGCTTTGAACATTACCATGACCAGCTATCTGGACAAACTGGAAGTCGGCTTAACCGCATGCCGTAATGCCCTGCCGAAAATGCAGAACCTGCTGACGCATCTTGAAGAAGAAATCCAGCGTTTTGAACGAATTGTAGATGGTGAACCTGTCCCAAAGTTACAGGCGGTGAGCTAGCCGCGGATGAATAAATAAGATAGATGGACTGCCAAAGGTGCTGATCATTTTTGCCAGTCCTTGAGCACAGAATGAAGGGACCGATCTGGTCCCTTTTCTTTGTTTTTGGAAATCTTTTTAAATTATTTTAGAACTTTTGGATGACTTCTCGATTTAAACGTCTATCCAAATCATTTTTTGACAAGTTAGAAACCCTGCACAAATGCAATCAGCTTTTAATGGTACGGCACTGTTGTAATAATTGATGGCAGACGTTACGGATCATGCTGGCGGTAATCTGGACTTCATTACCGCGCTCATCGACGATATATCCTGCATGTACAGTCTTTGGTTCTAATACGTGTTTTAGGCCTTTATTAATTACTGCTTTACTCATATTCATAACACACTCCTTTTGCTAAGCCTGAAACTGGGAGAAACGGCTTTGGCTAATTCATGCATCTAGTATTGTAAATAACAGCACCAATGTAAAATTTCAGATGTAACAAGTGTTTAACGATATTCTGTTACAATTTCAGCTGAGAATGATATCGTATTGCTCTTGCGTATACAGATTTTCTACTTGGAACTTAATCACGCGATTAATGAAATGCTCTAGATCAGCGACTGCTGGGGCCTCTACTGTTAGTAAACGATCAATTACAGCGGGATGCGCGACAACAGTAAAGCCACTCTGCGACTCATAAGCACGTGCATAACGTAGAATTTCTCTGAATATTTCGTAACATACTGACTCGGCGGTTTTGACATAACCGCGTCCCTGACAGGTCGGACAAGACTCACAAAGCAGATGCTCCAGCGACTCACGGGTGCGTTTCCGGGTCATTTCCACCAGACCCAGTTCAGATACCTGAGTAATCTTGGTTTTAGCATGGTCACGTTCCAACATGCGTTCAAACTGTTTCATCACTTCTTCACGATGCTGCGCTTCCTGCATATCAATGAAATCAATGATGATAATTCCACCCAGATTACGCAGACGCAACTGACGTGCAATGACCTGAGTCGCTTCCATATTGGTTTTAAAAACAGTGTCTTCCAGTGAGCGACCACCGACATAAGAACCGGTATTGACGTCAATGGTGGCCATGGCTTCGGTCTGATCAATCATCAGATAACCGCCCGATTTCAATGCGACACGAGTTTGCAACGCCTTTTGCAGATCTTCTTCAACATTATATAAGTCAAAAATTGGACGCTCGCCCGGGTAGTGCAGTAAGCGGTCTCGCATATTCGGCACAAATTCTTCGACAAACTCTTGCAGCTTGGCGTGAATTTCACGTGAATCGACGTATATTTTTGCAGTTTCTTCATTGGCCAGATCACGAATGATCCGTTGTGGTAAAGGCAATTCTTCAAAGATCAGCGAGGGAACTGCAATAATCTTCTGCTTACGCTGGATATATTCCCAAAGCTTGGCCAGATAAGCCATATCTTGGGCAATGGCTGCTTCTTCAATACCTTCAGCAGCGGTACGTACAATCACTGAGCCTGGCAGCTTATGCTCGGCCTGAATCCGCTCAATAATCGAACGCAAACGATTGCGCTCTTCCTCAGATTCAATTCGCTGCGACACACCAATATGATTGCCATAAGGCATCAGCACCAGATAACGCGAAGGAATAGACAAATCCGTGGAAAGACGGGCACCTTTGGTACCCAGCATATCTTTCATCACCTGAACCGTGAGGATTTGACCGGGCTGAAGCAGTTCAAAGACATTTGGGGTGGGCTGCTGGCGCGGCCAGACCATATCATTGATATGCAAAAATGCCGTTCTGGACAGACCAATATCCACAAACGCAGCCTGCATACCCGGCAAGACCCGTACCACTTTGCCTTTATAGACATTACCGACCAAGCCACGCTTGGCCGTACGCTCGACAAACAGTTCATTGACCGTGCCGTTTTCAATCAACGCGACCCGACATTCCATCGGCGTGACGTTAATCAATAACTCGTCAGACATAATTACACTCAAAACATTATAAAAATTCTTTTTATCAGCAGTTAATTTAGTGCCTTAACTGTCTGTAATAACTGTACGGTTTCATAGAGCGGCAAGCCGACCACATTGGAATAGCTGCCTTGTATTTTTGGAATATAACGTGCTGCAATTCCTTGAATCGCATAAGCCCCGGCTTTACCCAGCGGCTCACCTGTGGCCCAGTAACTTTCCATGTCTGCGGCACTCAGGATTTGAAATTCGACCTGCGTACGTACCACTATACTGTATTTTTCATCTTTTGTACGAACACAGACACCGCTATAGACATCATGCCACCGACCGGAGATTTTTGTCCACATTTCAATGGCATGTTGCTTGGATTCTGGTTTACCCAAAATCTCACTATCGACCCCCAGACTGGTATCCGCAGCAATGATGATTGCATCTGGATAACGCTCGGCCACTGCATCAGCCTTGGCTCGTGCCAGACGTTCAACATAAGCCGCGACGGATTCACCTTCACGCACAGATTCATCGATATCCGGACTGTAGATATCAAAGCTCAGTCCGAGCTGCTGTAATAACTCACAACGCCGAGGTGAGCTGGAAGCGAGAATTATATGCGCCATTTTTTCAACATATAATAGAGGACAGGCCAAACCAGAATACTGGTCAGCATTGGAATCCAGTGCCTGGCAAAAGAAAATTGCACGCCTGCCACAATCTGGGCAAAAAAGATCATCAGCAAATGTGCAACAATTGCCAGCCCCGTAATCACCCAGAGATTATTAAAGGTCAGGATACGGCGTTCACGAGTCAGGAATCGGGCTAAAAAGGCAATAATAATAAAGCTGAGGGCATTCAGACCTAAAGGTGCGTCCAGCAGCAAATCAATAAAAATACCGGTACCAAAGGCAAACCATATCCCGCACCAGGTCGGCTGACACAACACCCAGAATAGCATCACCATCAGCATGAACAGCGGACGCCAGCCCGAGAGAGTATAAGAAAGTGGATAGACCATTAAAATCGAAGCCACGATCACTGAAATGACGATGGCAAATAAGGGATCACGATGCTTTCTGGATTTCATCTTAGCGATTGACATGCGGTTGCTCCATCGCCAATGAGTCGGAAAATAACACCACCACATGATGACCACCGGCCAACTGCGCGGCTGGCGTTACATCAATCTGGGCAAATTCACCTGAATTATGTCGTTGTACTTTGGACACCTGCCCCACCAGATAACCTGCCGGAAAATGTTGGCCCAAGCCGGAACTATAGACTTTTTCCCCGACCTTGATATTGGCACTGGTCGGTACATATTCCATTTTCAAACGTCCCAGATCACCCGTCCCCGAGACAATGGCACGCATTCCGGTATGTTCCAGACGCACTGACAATGAATGTTCTTTATCAGACAACAGCATGACCCGGCTACTATGCGGATAGACATTAATAATCTGTCCCATAATCCCCTTGTCATCCAGTACCGTTTGCCCGACTTTCAGCTCGTTATTTGAACCCCGGTTGATCACAATGATATGTCTTAAAGGATCGGCATCGGTGCCAATCACTTCCGCAATTTCAATACGCCCGTCAATGATCAGTGGTGTATCGAGCAGACCGCGCAAACGGGTATTTTCAGCAGAAAGTTCAGAGATTTTTTGTAAGCGAACTTGCGCCTGCAACAACTCAGCCTGCATCGCGGTATTTTCCCGACGCAACTGAACTTCAGACTTGGTTTGTTGATTCAACCACTCTCGCGACAATACCGGATAACTGGCCACAGCATAAATAGGATTATAGGCCGCGTACAGGACATCCCTTGCAGGTTGTACAACATGTGGCATGCGCCAATCAAAGAAAAGCACCACCAAGCATGTTACCAATGCAATGATAAAAGAGCGAAAAGATGGCGGTTGTCGAGAAAACAGATGTGCTTGCACCCGCCGAATCCTTTTCTTAGCCTACGAATAACATGTCATGATTTGGATTGTCGAAAAATTCGAGTACCTTGCCACCACCACGGGTTACACATGAGAGTGGATCTTCTGCCACCACAACCGGCAGGCCGGTTTCTTTGGCCAGCAGCTTGTCCAGATTACGCAGCAATGCACCACCACCGGTTAACACGATACCGCGTTCAGCAATGTCCGAAGAAAGCTCAGGAGGTGTGTGTTCTAGTGCTGATTTCACCGCAGAGACAATGTTTTGCAAAGGATCTGAAATGGCTTGAGTCACTTCGTCTGAGTTAACCACAATCGCACGTGGTACACCTTCTGCAAGATTACGGCCACGAACTTCAATTTCAAGCGGTTTAGCACCTTCATCTGGCAAGGCCATGCCCACTTCTTTTTTGATCACTTCTGCCGTGGTTTCACCGATCACACAGCCATGCGCCTTACGCACATAGTTAATGATCTGCTCATCAAAGACATCACCGCCAATCCGTAAAGAATCTGCATAGACACAACCCTGTAGGGAAATGATCGCAATTTCAGTGGTACCACCACCGACATCGACCACCATTGAACCACAGGCCTGCTCAACTGGCATACCTGCACCAATGGCCGCTGCCATCGGTTCTTCGATTAAACGGACATCACGTGCACCAGCATTAAATACCGCTTCACGAATAGCACGACGTTCAACCAGCGTCGATTTACATGGTACGCACACCACCACACGCGGTGCCGGAGTAAACAGACGGTTTTCATGTACTTTGCGAATGAACTGATTCAGCATGGTTTCAGTGACTTCAAAATCCGCAATCACCCCATCTTTCATGGGGCGGATTGCTGAGATATTGGCTGGGGTACGACCTAGCATTTGTTTCGCTTCAAGACCTACAGCGGCAACAATTTTATGTGAACCACTATGACGGATGGCTACAACCGTGGGTTCATTTAATATAATGCCTCGTCCTGGCGCATAAATAAGTGTATTTGCAGTACCTAAATCAATGGCAAGATCTGGCGAAAACAAGCCTATTAGTCGTTTTAGAATCACGGGGACGTTCTCAATTAAACTTTATATGGACGCAAGGTGGCAACTTTAACTAAATGTGATGATTTGGACAAGTCAATCGCTTATCATAACGCATGATAATTTGAATTTTTTTAATACTGATTAGGTAATATTATGTCTACATCGGATGCACAGCATTCTGCAGATTTAAGTGCAGAAACAGTTTCAGCCATTGCCCACCTTGCAAGGTTATCTCTCAATGATACGCAATCTGCTGAATATGCTCAAAGTTTAAATAAGATTTTAGGCATGATGGACACATTGAAAGGCATCAATACCGACGGAATTGAACCGCTGAAGAGCCCTTTCGACCATCCTCAGCCACTACGTGAAGATGTGGTCTCAGAAAGCAATCATCGCGAGCAATACCAAGCAGTTGCACCTGCTGTTCAGGATGGTTTATACCTCGTACCGCGCGTGATTGAGTAATTACTACCCAGTTCATTCTTTTTATTAAATTAAACGTAAAGAATTATTTCTCATGACAGATTTACATCGCTTATCCATTCGTGAACTCAGTGAAGGTCTGGCAAATGCCCAGTTTTCATCTCGCGAATTGACTGAACATTACTTAAAGCGTATTGCAAAAATTGATGTTCAAGTAAAATCATATGTAACCGTTACGCCTGAATTGGCATTGGTAGAAGCTGATGCGGCTGACACACTGCGTAAGGCAGGTGGTGCAAATGTGTTAACAGGCGTACCAATCGCGCATAAAGACATTTTCTGTACTCAAGGCATCAAAACCACTGCCGGTTCTAAAATACTGGACAATTTTATCTCTCCTTACGACGCCACCGTTGTCGCGAAAGGCAAAGCTTCGGGCCTGGTGACTTTGGGTAAATTGAACATGGACGAATTCGCCATGGGTTCGACCTCTGAAAACTCATATTACGGCGCAACGGCTAACCCTTGGAATTTAAACCATGTTCCTGGCGGTTCTTCAGGTGGTTCAGCAGCAGCTGTTGCAGCGGATCTGGCACCCTTCGCTACCGGTACTGACACCGGTGGCTCTATTCGTCAACCTGCGTCATTCTGTGGCCTGACTGGACTTAAACCGACCTATGGCCGTGTGTCGCGCTTCGGTATGATTGCCTATGCATCATCCCTCGACCAAGGCGGCCCGATGGCACGCTCAGCAGAAGACTGTGCCTACCTGATGAACGTGATGGCCGGTCATGATGCCAAAGATTCAACGTCAATGAATCAAGTGGTTGATAACTATGTGGCGAACCTGAATGATACATCCGTCAAAGGTTTACGCATTGGTATTCCAAAACAGTACTTTAATGTTTCCGGCCTAGCTGAAGATGTTAAAGCACGTGTCGAAGAATCATTGAAAAAGTTAGAAGACATGGGCGCTACGCTGGTTGAGATCGACCTCAACATGACCGAAAGCTACGTTCCGACCTACTACCTGATCGCACCTGCTGAAGCATCTTCTAACTTACAACGCTTTGATGGTGTGCGTTATGGCTACCGCTGTGAAAATCCAGTGGACTTGATGGACTTGTACAAACGTTCACGTTCAGAAGGTTTTGGTGCGGAAGTGCAACGTCGTATCCTGATTGGCACATATGCGTTATCCGCAGGTTACTACGATGCATATTATGTGAAAGCACAAAAAGTACGTCGCCTGATCCAGCAAGATTTCCTTAAAGCCTTTGAATCTGTCGATGTGATTGCTGCGCCATCTGCGCCAACGACTGCCTATAAAATTGGTGCGGATTTGACTCCGGTTGAAATGTACCTGGGCGATATTTATACACTTGCAGTGAACCTGGCAGGTCTTCCTGCGATTAACGCGCCTGTTGGTTTTGACCAGAACAACTTGCCAGTTGGCTTACAGTTGATTGGGAATTACTGGTCAGAATCGCAATTGTTGTCTGTGGTGCATCAGTACCAGCAAGCAACCGATTGGCATACACAACGCGCGGCAATTGCTGAGGAGAATGCATAATGGCTCAAGCTCAAAACAATTCTACAAAAGCGGCTAAACCAAAATCTAACCTGATTGAGGGTTGGGAAGTCGTTATTGGTATCGAGATTCACACCCAGCTTGCCACCAATACCAAAATTTTCTCGGGTTCATCGACTGTATTCGGTAATGATCCAAACACCCAAGCCAGCCTTGTAGATTTGGCCATGCCGGGCGTATTGCCGGTATTGAATAAAGAAGTGGTGGATCTTGCGATTCGCTTTGGTTTGGGTATCGATGCCTATATTGATCAGGCTTCTGTATTTGCACGTAAAAACTACTTCTACCCGGATTCGCCAAAAGGCTACCAGATTAGCCAGATGGACAATCCGATTGTGGGCTTGGGTCATATCGACATCCAGCTTGAAGATGGCACGGTTAAACGGATTGGCGTAACCCGTGCGCACCTTGAGGAAGATGCAGGTAAATCGATTCATGACCAGTTCGAAGGTATGTCAGGCATTGACTTGAACCGTGCCGGTACGCCGCTGCTTGAAATTGTTTCTGAACCAGATATGCGTTCGGTTGAAGAAGCGGTTGCTTATATTAAAGCGATTCATACGCTGGTGCGCTGGTTAGGCATTTCTGACGGCAACATGGCAGAAGGTTCGTTCCGTTGTGACTGTAACGTGTCTTTACGTCGTCCGGGTCAACCCTTCGGTACGCGTTGCGAATTGAAAAACCTGAACTCATTCCGTTTTATTGAACAAGCGATCAATGTTGAAATTGAACGTCAAATGGAAATTCTGGAATGGGACGGCACCATTGATCAGGAAACGCGTTTATTCGATCCTGTGAAGATGGAAACGCGTTCAATGCGTTCAAAAGAAGAAGCCAACGATTACCGTTACTTCCCTGACCCTGACTTGTTGCCTGTGGTGATTCCAGATGCGCAAATTGAAGCGGCTCGTGCTGCTTTGCCTGAGTTACCTGCTGCACGTCGTGCGCGTTTCGTGGCGGACTTCGGTGTAACTGAGTACGATGCTCACGTGCTTACACTGACTCGTGAAATGTCAGAGTTCTACGAAGAAGTGGTAAAAGCTGCTGGTGGCGCTGCTCAAGGTAAAGTGTCTGCAAACTGGGTGATGGGTGAATTCTCTGGTGCTTTAAATAAAGCTGGCCTAGATTTGGCTGACTCTCCTGTTTCTGCTGAGAAACTTGGCGGTATGATCGCACGTATTGTCGATAACACCATTAGCGGTAAGATTGCAAAACAAGTGTTCGGCTTTATGTGGGAAGAAGGCAAAACTGCGGACGAGATTATTGCGGAAAAAGGCTTGAAACAGGAAACTGATACAGGTGCAATTGAAGCGATTATTAAAGACGTGCTTGCTGCCAACGAGAAGATGGTTGAAGAGTTTAAATCTGGTAAAGAGAAAGCTTTCAATGGTCTGGTTGGTCAAGTGATGAAAGCGTCTAAGGGTAAGGCCAACCCTGCTCAAGTGAATGAATTGATGAAGAAATTGATTGGTTGATCTGATCTTTCTTTTAAAGAAAACCCGCGAAAGCGGGTTTTCTTTAAAACTTTTTCCGAGCAACCCATTGTGTATGTTCTCTAGAAAAGGCTTGCTCAGCAGAATCTACAAAGCGTTCGAATTCATCTGGATCATCACCTAATAATGACAATTCTTCAGCTAGTTTCTGAATTTCATATGCTGTTAAAATATATGAACTAGCTAACTCTCCATGTTTTTTTATTTGAACCCAACCTATTAAAGCAGTAATTAATACTAAAATTGGTTCAACATTACTATACCAATCAGTACTCAATATATTTTTAGAAGCAATTAAAATCATCGAAATTAAATATAAAACTATTAATCCAACTATAATAATCATCCAATTTCTATTAGCTTTTTTATTAAAACTTGCTTTCTTTGCATACCACAATTTCTGGTCTTGAATCCTATACTTTAAATAAAATTCTTTTTTCTCCTCCAAACTATACAATCTGATTGCTTTCATTGAATCAGAAATTGCACTGCTGTGAACTAAGTCTGTTTCTGCGATAGGTGCAATCGAAGCGAACTCATTAACCTCTTTTATTTCCTCTAATCTATTTAGAAACTCTTGCGTAGAAATTTTTTCATCATTTTTTATAGATTTATCATTAAATGGTGAGCTACCCATTACATAGCGCCAAGTGATTGTCTTTACAGATTCAGCTAATGCTCTTGCTCGATACCAAGTTTGTTCAGGTTTTAAAAATTGTCGGTAAAGCTGGCTAACTAGTACTGCGCAGACAAGAACAAATGTCCAAATAAAATATATAACCTCAAATTTCATCAAAGCAGTTATTGCTGTAATAAAAAGAAAAAAGTATTCAACTCTAATCAAATTTAGGTATTTATCTTGTGCTTTCTGAGAAATATCACTTGCACATTTATAAAGACCAGGGAAATCCAATTTCATACGAACTTCCTTTGAACGACTAAGTTTCTAATCGCTGAAGTAATACTTTTGCTATTCCAACCAACTACTTCATTAGCTGCTAGGGTTACTCTTAAAGGTGTTCTTTCTGCTCCCCAAGGAATAATTGCAACTATTGGCTTCTTCATACGAAGTGCCTCATCAATCTCGTAACCAATCCAGTCACTATGATTAGTGTACATGCCTGCTAGAATTACAACACATTGAGCATAGGATATTTGTTTTGTAATCTGCTCTTTTAATTGAGCATTAGTCATACCGTAGAATGCTCTATCCTCAGGTACAGAACTATTAGTCCACTGAAAACTTGGATCATCATTCAGAAACTTAACAGCTCGACAGTACTTGTCACTATATTTCCAAGAATGGCTAATGAATACACGGTGCGACATTGTTATAAAGTCCTGTAGTTTTGTTATATAAATATTAAATTGTGATTGTTTTTTGTATTTCAACCATCCAGTCTGTAACTTAATATTTCAAATATATGACTATCAAAAAGTATCTTTTATCATCGAACTCAAACACTTAGGATACATCAAAGTTCGATAATCCCTCTAAGCCCCCCCTTTTTCAAAGGGGGACTTGTCACATAATCAATTGGATACGCGTGGTTCCCTCTCCTTTTTTAAAGGATGAGCGTCATAACGCGCAAGAGGGAGAGGATTATTAAAAGACTCCCTCTCCTGAGCAAGTTTTAAAGCACTACTTTAAAATGCAGCGCAAGCGGTTACTAGCAAGATTTTTATTATTTATACTATAAAATCAGAAATATCCAAGCAAAACAAAAATGACACCTGAACTATTACTTACCATCATTCAAACCCTCATCGGATTATTTGCTCTGGTCATTATCATTTTACTGATAATGACCAAATGGCGTAAACGACTATCCGCAGCTCAGCCTGTACCATATAGAAAACAGCGCGGTTTGGGCTTAGCAGATGGGCTTGAATTTATTTTCTATCCTATTTACTGGCTGATTAAAATCATTATCGCTATTTTCAAATAAAACCAGCTTACCCTCTTACAACCCCAACTTATTCAGCAAATCTGGTGTCAAAAAAGTCTGTGCCACACGATTTAAATCGATATAACGCAGCACACCTTTAAGCTGATTATTGATTTCAGGATTCTTTAAAATTTCCTCACCTGTGGTTTTACCCAAAGCCTGAAAACTATCGCCCACAGCCTGTAAACCTTCAGCTTGAATCACCGCCTTGGTCTGTGCTGAACATTGCTCCACTAAAATGCGCTGCAACACCGTCGCCAGATTCTTGTCTAATGCTTCCTTTTGAGTCGCAGTCACATTGCTAAAAGCCTTTAAATCGGGATGATTGCCCAATGCCACAAATGTCCATTGCAAGACCGTGGTTTTATCAGTGGCTGTAGTGGACTTCATCAAACAGTCACTCAGCTGATCGACCGTTGGGCCCGCCATCGTAACCTGTGCTGCTCCCAATAATGCTGCACCTAGAAAAAATGAACGAATACGAGAAGAACTTTTTAAACCCATCACCACTTCCTTTTAATATGACATCAGCATTTTGGCGCTGAAAATAGTTTCTTTGTATCATGTAAAAAGGAAATATACTGATAGAGCTCTGTAAAACCTGAACTGGATTTAAAATTAATTCAGATGAAAAATTTCATCCCATCATGCTATTCATCAGATGATGATATTGATCGAGTAAACTTAGCGTTATTATTCAAATTAAAACAATAGATCTCTTGCGAAAGTTAATTTAAGAGCATCCAATTCACCATTCCAGCAATTAAATTCATTCTTAGACCAAAGCGTTTCCGTCTATTTCTATAGCGTTCTGTTAATATCCGAAAATGTTTAAGTTTGCCGTTGATATGTTCAATTGTGATCCTACGCCGACTGATTTCTTGGTTGATCTGTTTTGCTATTTGGGGTAATGATAAATTCTTAGGTTTCTTGATTGGAATGAGTAACTTACTCTTAATCTGATGAAATCCTTTATAGGCTAAATCTGCCATGATACAAGGATAAGTGACCATCTCCTTCAAATACTTACGCGCAATCGTCAGATCGTGTTTTCTGCCATCTTCAATCTGTATACTTACAATTTGCTTTAATTTTGGGTTAAAAATGACCTGTGTTTTTAGCGTATGTTTCTTCTTTTTACCGCTATAGAATTTTCTTTGTTTTTTTGGGACGCTCAATCTGTGACTCAGTGACATCAACGATTACATAATCCTCCTCACTA
>NZ_VPCG01000052.1:0-13179 GCF_013418355.1 Acinetobacter sp. YH12151
GCGCGGTTTTAGAAGGAGTTGTAATTTTTCAAAAAAGATTGAAAACCATTTTAAAGCTTTCGACTTAACCTTTTTTTACATCAATAATGGCTTCATTTAATGTCAGCATACTTTTTGAAACACCACCCGAATTGATATGCTTGAGCACCGGTCATCGCTAATAATACAGCAGTGGCTAAACCTAGTTTTTTCATGATATTTACCATTTTGTTACAAAAGATGTACAACATAGAACATATTGTATTGTAACAATTTATTAAGTCAATCCACTTCGAATTTAGTATTTTTTCGTCTTAAAATAATGTATTAGTTTTGTGTAATATTCATCTATTTAGCTTGAAATTGAATTTTATGTAAAATTTGTTTTATAACAAAAAGCTAGAGCTTAAAAATAGAACACTACGTCAAAGATTAAGAAGAAAATGTGTGGATATTATTATTCATTAATTAAATTGATTATTGATTTTTTATCGTAAAATTCAATTGATGTTTTAAGGATAAATTCATAAATATGTCAAAAAATATAAGATGAATTATATAATTCATCACGCTTTATTATAAATTGTACAAATTTAATGCAGAATTCCTCTAGAATTGTAATAGGTGTCTCTTTTTTGAACCAAAATGTGATGCTTTTTAATCTCGACTAGGCCAATCGGCTTTACATTGTTAATAGATTTTTACATAATATCAGTATCAGGTTAAAGTTCATGTTTCATTATGATTTAACGTGATTCTCCACAATTTTTTTATTGGCCCAGCTTTCCCCAAGGTTGGGCTTTTTTTTATCCGCATTTTTTATTTACTTTCTATTCATCTTCTAAGATAGAAACTGTTCTGTAGCAATGAACTTCAGCAATAAAAATAGTAAAAATAAAGCACTAAAATGGTGCATATTAATTCATTAATAGATGACCTAAAAATATAAGCACTAAAAAAAACCCCAGTTTTCATAGAAAACTGGGGTTTTTTCGCCAAAATTTGCGGGTAAACTAAAATATCTGCTGAGGAATAATTTAACTCGCCCTAATGCGGTGCATTATGCACCCAATTGTTGCATGTGTAAATAGTGCGGAAAGCAAGTTTTGATATTTTTTTTAATGCTTAAAAGTCCTGTATTTGTGTTGTATTTTTTGTAGGATAAAACCCATAAAACTTTAGCCTGAATTTAAAAAGTAGCGCTTTTAAAAATTAAAATCAAAAAAATATAGAAAAAACATTAACTAAGTTGAATTACCTACTTTAAGAGTATTTCATTTTATTTGTATAATAATCGCTCTATACAGCATTCTTTTGGCATTGGGGCGTAATAAAACAGCATGAACACCTTACGCTCAGGCTGGATCAGTAAACGTTTATACTGGGCTATGTCGATCATTATTTTAAGTTTGCTTTGTATCTGCATTCCCTTGATCGTCAGTAGTGGTCAAAATTATTTAAAATCGGTACAGACCTATCAACAGTTAGATGCACTACAACAGGTCGCTGATCTGGCCAATCGAATCTCCCGTGAGCGTGCTCCTGCCAATAAAGCCATGTCCAGTTCGGCAGAAGATTTTGCGCAGCATCAACAAGAATTAATAATTTACCGTCAGCAGGTGGATCAGCAGTTTTCCCAGACCGCTGAGGTATTGGCAGAATCCGGTTTCAACGATCTGAGTCAGCAACTTTTAAAGGTCAAAATCAGTCTTGACCATGGACGTGCCCAGGTCGATGCTTATACCCAGATGCCGCGTCAGCTGCGCAGTGCTCAGGAACTTGATCAGGCAATTCTGGCCATGTTTGCTGCATGGGACAGCTGTCGTGAAATTTTAAGAGGCGTGGTTATCGCTTCAGATAGCTCGTCGACTCATCTCTATCGTTATATTAGCCAGATTTTATTTTTATCCGATTTACGTGATCAGGCCGGTCGTGTGGCTTCGAGTATTATAGCGCATGTGACTTTTGCTACGCCTCTTCCCACGCAAAATATCACCCGTTCTTTACAGACTCAGCATCAGGTGCATTATCTTTGGGCATTGATTGAAACCATTCAACCGGCTGAAGACAAGACAGATGAATTTATCCGTTTACATCGCCGGGTAGAAACTGATTTTATTCAGCAAGGTCTGCCGATTGTTTCTGAACTGATCAATGATAGTGTGGAGAAACGTACCTATCATTTGACTGGAACCCAACTGACTGAAGCCATTGTCGATAAATTTTCGACCGTGGTTGACCTGCAAAGCTATCTGCTTCAGTACAGCAGAGAAGTGGCCATTCGGGAAATGACCACCAATATGAATCATTTGATCTGGACCGTATTGCTCTCTCTTATTTCCTTGCTTGCTGCCATTTCGACCATGATTTTTGCACGTAAGCAGGTTTTTTTGCCGCTCATTCAAGCTCGCCGAATACTTTTAAGTTTATCTAAACGTTCGGGCCGTCAGCCACCTGGTTTAAAAATACGCTCAGATAAGCATTCTGATTCTTTATTCGCTGCGATTCAGAAGTTACAGCAGATGTTACAAGAACGCGATGCTTTGGAATTCCGGTTAAAGAATATCGCGCATTCAGATGCCTTGACCGGATTATCAAACCGTTTTGCTTTGGAAGAATATATCCGTTTTCTGGAAAATCAGCCGGGTCAATTGAGCCAGACCTGTCTGATGATTATTGATATTGATCATTTTAAACAGGTGAATGATCAATATGGGCATATTATTGGCGATCAGGTGATTCAACTGGTGGCCGAGCGGTTAAAGGCCAATGTTCGGGCGACGGATTTGCTGGTGCGCTATGGCGGCGATGAATTTCTGGTATTGATTGAAAATATCCAGATGCAGCAGGCATTGATTGTGGCCGATAACATTCGGGCTGAAGTGGCTGAGCGTCATATTTTGACTGCAGCAGGAGACGAGATTCAGGTTTCGGTTAGTATCGGAGTCGCCATTGGTGCCGTGTCCTGGATGGCTTTATTGTCAAATGCTGATGATGCTTTGTTTAAGGCCAAAGCGAAGGGGCGCAATGTGGTGGCTGAGGTTTAAATTCTTAGCCCAGTACTTTTTAATTTAAATTTAAGCGAACTTATCACTCTTAGATGCTAATAAAGATGAAACCAGAACAAAGATTAGAGCAAATATTTAGAGAAAATGAAAACAAAGGTATGGCTGTGGCTATTACTGGATCTTGGGGAGTAGGTAAAACTTTTTTTTGGAAAAATTTTCTAAAAAACCAAACTCTTGAAGAGTATAAAAATGTTAGTAATTTCTATTACTATGCAAGTAAATTAAATTATATAAATGTATTTGAGAATAAAAAATATGCTTATGTCTCATTGTTCGGCATAGAAACTTTAGATGCTCTAAAGAATGAAATTGCCATAAAAATTGGTTGGAATCCACATTCTAGAAATATACATACTCATTACGGAATACCTCAACTTGTTAAAAGCTCATTAGCCCAATTCAAAGATATAAAACTTTCTCATTATGGAGTGAGTTCGAGTTCAAAGTTAATAGATTCCTTACTTTATTCAGAGGTAAAAAATTCAATTATTTGCTTTGATGATTTTGAAAGATTGTCTGAAAAAATTAAAATTCAAGATGTTATGGGTTTAGCAAATCAATTAAAGCTTGAAAGAAATTGCCAAGTAATTTTGATTTTAGATGAATCAAAAAGTGGAGATAATAAATATGCTGAATATAAAGAAAAATTGATTGATGAAACGATCAAGATTAACTCTGTTGAACCATTAATTCGTGAAAATACAAGAGATATAGATGAACCTTTAGTAAATTTAATGGTGAAATTTGCAGATAAATTAGAAATTCATAATTTTCGTTTTTTTCAAAAGGTCATAAAAATTTATAAAGAGTTTAGGGAGCAGTTCCCTGGAAAGATTGCTGATTCAACTAAACAAATAATTTTGATTAGGATTTTGCAAGGATATTTTTTAGAAAATTTTGGTAAGAAATATGAGTTGGACTGGGGTGATATTCGAATAGTAAGAGAAGAAGATCAAAGAGCGTGGTCTCAATCTAAAATTAAAATATATTCGATTTTAAAGGAGTTATCTTATGATTTTGTACGCACCGATACATGGCTAATTGAATTTAAAAAGAAGTTTGATCAAACAGGTGAACCAAATTTAGAGGTACTTATAGGTTTAATAAAATCTGATATGTACTCAGAAAAGAATAATATCATTAGAGAGCAATTAAATGAGTTAATGGAACAGTGGAGAAATTTAGAAGTAGATTCATTGTTTTGTCAGCATCTCTATGATGTAGCCCACCAACAAATCCCATTTGAGAACTTAGAAAATTTAGGTTTTTACTGTGATTTATTAAAAGAGTTTGGGGTAGAGCAATTAGCTATTCAACTCCAAGAGAGTATTAAGGAGTATCTATTTAATCAGTATGAAAGTAAAGGTTATCTTTTTGCGAATGAACATTTTAATTTTGGTTATAAGCCTGAAAATAGATTTCATAGTTACCTTAAATCTTTACAGGAGCAGAAGCCAAATCAAGGATTTCCTATCTTGATAGATGTTATTCATAATTATATTTTTAATAATGGATATAATGTTGATACAGATTCTTTTGTACTGAAAAATGCAACCAAAGCAGATTGGTATAACTTAATTTTTCATGAAATTCCAAAGGATGAAAGATTTAAAAAGTCTAATAAACTTCAAATTTTGCGAAAATTATTAGTCCAGCAAATTTCAGTTGAATTACAATCTCAAATAAATGCTTTGATTTTTGAAGTCTTAGAAGACGAAGCTCGAGCATCAAGCTTGGAGAAAAGAAAGAATATTGAGTATGTGATTAAACGTTTAAAAGAAGGGCTCTTATGAGCCCTTTCTATATCACTTCAACAACGCTTTCAAGAACTTACCCGTATGTGACGCTTTCACTTTCACGACTTCTTCAGGTGTACCTTCCGCGACAATCATACCGCCACCTGAGCCACCTTCAGGTCCCAAATCTACCACCCAGTCAGCAGTTTTAATCACATCCAGATTATGCTCAATCACCACAATGGTATTACCCTTATCACGTAGCTGATGCAGGATGTCCAGCAGCTTGGCAATATCATGGAAATGCAGACCCGTGGTCGGTTCATCCAGAATATACAGGGTTTGACCGGTATCGCGTTTGGCCAGTTCACGTGCCAGTTTGACACGCTGCGCTTCACCACCGGAAAGCGTGGTCGCAGACTGACCCAGACGGATATAACCCAAACCTACCTGATGCAATGTTTCCAGACGACGGTGAATGACGGGAATGGCATCGAAGAAATGCATGGCATCCTCAACGGTCATCTGCAACACATCGGAAATATTCTTGCCCTTATAGTTCACTTCCAGCGTTTCACGGTTATAACGTTTGCCATGACAGGCATCGCAAGGCACATACATATCCGGCAGGAAATGCATCGCCACCTTGATCATGCCGTCGCCTTCACAGGCTTCACAGCGACCACCTTTCACGTTAAACGAGAAACGACCCGCGGCATAACCACGTGCTTTGGCTTCCGGAGTTTGTGAAAACAGTTCACGAATCGGGGTAAATAAACCGGTATAAGTGGCCGGATTGGAACGTGGGGTTCGTCCAATCGGACTCTGGTCAATATCGACGACTTTGTCGAGGAACTGCAAGCCATCAATCGATTCAAACTTTTCCGATGTTAAAGTGGTTGCACCATTCAGTTGGGTCGCCGCCAAAGGTAACAATGTCCGGTTAATCAAGGTCGATTTACCCGAACCCGATACCCCGGTAACACAAGTCATAATGCCCAAAGGAATGGTCAGATCGACTTTTTTCAGGTTATGCCCAGATGCACCCATCAGCTTGATCTGTTCTTCAGGTTTAGGTGGCTGAATCCGTTTTTTCGGCACTTCAATTTTTAACTTGCCAGACAAATATTGTCCGGTCAGCGAGTCAGGATTGGCCAGAATTTCATCATAAGTCCCTTCAGCAATCACATGTCCACCATGTACACCTGCACCCGGGCCAATATCAATAATATGATCGGCGGCACGAATTGCATCTTCATCATGCTCGACCACCAAGACGGTATTGCCCAAGTCTCGCAGACGGATCAGGGTTTGCAGCAGACGGTCATTGTCACGCTGATGCAGACCAATTGAGGGTTCATCCAGCACATACATCACGCCCATCAGGCCGGCACCAATCTGGGAAGCCAGACGAATACGCTGTGCTTCACCGCCCGACAATGTTTCGGCAGAACGCGACAGGCTGAGATAATTCAGACCGACTGAGACCAGGAAGTGCAGACGTTCACGGATTTCCTTGAAAATCTTGTCGGCGATTTCTCCGCGTGCGCCTTCTAGGTTAATGTCCTGATAATAGCTTTCGGCATCACCAATCGACATGCGGGTAATGTCGGCAATGGTCTTGTCCAGAATTTTCACATTCCGCGAGATTTCATTCAGCCGTGAACCATCACAGGCATCACAGGCAGCATTGGACAGATACTGCGCCAGATCATCACGCACATAATTACTTTCAGTTTCACGGTAGCGGCGTTCCAGATGCGGCAAAATCCCTTCAAACGGAATCACCCGATTATGACGACGGCCACGCTCATCGATATAACTTAGATCAATTTTTTCTTTGCCGGTGCCGTACAGGAATTTTTTCTTGGTGTCGGCATCCAGTTCATTCCACGGCGTTTCTAAAGAAAAACCAAAATGCTCGGCGACTTTCTGGATCATGCCGTAATAATAAGGACGCTGACGGTCCCAGCCACGAATCGCACCCTGACTGACACTGACTTCAGGATTGGGAATCAGTTTATCGGCACTAAAATGACTGCGGGTGCCGAGACCATCACAGACCGGACAGGCACCAAAAGGGTTATTGAACGAGAATAAACGCGGTTCCAGTTCTGCGACAGCGCGGTCACATTCCGGGCAGGAATGCTTGGCTGAAAACACGCGATCGTTATGTTCGCCCTTCATCCAGGATAAAATCGCAATATCGCCACCGAGGCGCAGTGCAGTTTCAAAACTTTCTGCGATACGGTTGCCCAGATCATCACGGACTTTAAAGCGGTCGACCACGACTTCAATGGTATGTTTTTTCTTTTTGTCCAGTTCTGGTGGCGGATCAATTTCCATGATCTCGCCATCGACGCGGGCACGGACAAAACCTTGACTCTGTAACTGCTCAAATAAGGCGGTATATTCACCTTTACGCTCACGCACCACCGGGGCAAGCAGCATCAAGGCTGTGCCTTCTTCCAGCACTTTGACTGCATCGACCATTTCCGTGACGGTTTGTGCCACCATCGGCAGGTCATGTTCAGGACAGAAGGGTGTACCGACACGTGCATACAGCAGACGTAAGTAGTCATAAATTTCGGTAATGGTACCCACGGTAGAACGCGGGTTATGGCTGGTCGATTTCTGTTCAATCGCGATGGCTGGACTGAGACCTTCAATCGAATCGACTTCCGGTTTTTCCATTTGTGAAAGGAACTGGCGTGCATAGGCAGACAGCGATTCTACATATCTGCGTTGACCTTCGGCATATAAGGTATCAAAGGCAAGCGAGGACTTACCTGAACCAGACAGTCCCGTAATCACCACAAACTTGTCGCGTGGTATATCAAGGTTCACATTTTTCAGGTTATGGGTACGTGCGCCTCGAATACGGATGTGGCTTTGGCTCATGCAAGGATCCTAGAATATTCATCAAAAACCCTTATATGATACCGGATGAAAAATGTTCAAGTGCAAATAAAAGTATTTTAAACGTCAAGTTATGTCGGTGATTGGTCAATTCATCACAATACCGAGAAATATCACAGTAGATCGCTTCACTGTTCAGAATGACTAGACGTGAGGGAAGTTCTTAACAAGCTGCTGCATAGCGGCGTTCAAAGATAGATTCAATATCTTTAAAGTAGCGGTCACGTGGCACATCATGATGCAGACGTGCATAAAAATTCACTTCATTTTCCAGAATGTGCAGAAAGTCCTCATAGTCTTTTTGGAAAAAATCCAAGTCAAGCAAATCATTACGGCGTGCCTGATGACAGCGATACTTTTCAATAAATTTCAGTAGATGTTTCTGGATATGCGTGTTGGTATGGTAAATCAGATAAGTCGCTGCCGAACCACAATCTAGGCAGCCTTGTTCGAGATAGATTTCTTCATTGTTGAACCAGCAACATTGCAGGGTGAAAAATGCCCGAATCGCTTCGGTGCCTAAAGTGTCCATATTATCTGCCTCTTTCCGGGATTGATTTTATTAATTGATAATTATTCTCAATTATTGTGCGGCAATTTTGGGCTTATAGCTAGGTCTAGCATACCGGCCCGTTCTATCCTTGTTTTTTCAGACTAAGCCGTTTTTATGATCAGTTTATGACAGCAGAAATTTTTTAAACGGCTATAACCAAAAAGCCCTGTCTTAAACAGGGCTTTTTTTATTCGTCTTATTCATCCAGACCAGGCCACTGGCGTTGCTCAAAGGCACTGTCCCAGAACAACCATTCCAGACGGGCAGCATGGGTATAAGCTGCATGCATTTTTTCTAGTGTATCGGCATCAACACGCGCCGCAACACGGTCAACAGTCGCAATCACATTACGTACCGCAGTGTGGAACTCTTCTCCTGAATAGGTGTCCACCCAAGCCTGATACGGATTATTCGGCGCAGAGTTGTCGACAATATCTTTACCAACTTCAGCATAAATCCAGAAACAAGGCAGCAACGAGGCCAGTACTACTGGGTAGCTTTCTGACCAAGTGGTCGAAGTCAGGTAAGAAGTATAGTGATGACATGCCAGAGTCAGCGGGGTATTTTCAAACTGCTCTTTGCTAATGCCAAAATCCTGCATAAAGCCATCATGCAGGCTACGTTCCACCACAATCGCAATTTTGGCTGCCTCGGCAAACTGGATCACATCATCCGCTTCAAAAGCTTTGGCAGCACATACGGCCAGTGCACGGCCATAGGCCAGTAAATAATGCGCATCCTGAATCACATAATGACTAAAGGCTTCACGGCTTAAAGTACCTTGCGCCAGTTGCTGATTAAAGGGCAGGGCCAGGGTCTTCTGATAAAGTCCGAGATTGCGTTGCCATAGCTCTTGTGAAAAACTCATGCTGAAAATCCTTCGCAGTTCAAGTTAAACCATGCGGCACTATAGCAAAGATCGGGCTGTTTAAAAGATCGGCAAATTTTAAAAACAGAAAATAAGATAAAACAGCTCAGGAAGTGCTTTGGTTTATGCGCTAAAAGTTTCATAATTAGCTTAACTTTTCCTATTCGTATTGCTGCTCTCTCGCAGCCATACATTTATTTAATTTATCCAAGGTCGTTGTGTATGTTGAAACATTTTGGTTTCTCGATTGCATTTTCGATCGTGTGTCTTGGTTTGTCTGCGTATTGGGGTTATACCCATGGTCCTGACGCAGGCCTGCAAACCATGCTCACAGCGCTGACCATTACCGCTATTCTGGCGATTATGGAAGTGTCGTTGTCCTTTGATAACGCGGTTGTCAATGCCTCAGTCCTACGGGGTTGGGATCATTTCTGGAAAATGCTGTTCCTGACAGTCGGTATTCTGATTGCAGTCTTCGGAATGCGTTTGATCTTCCCGGTGGTCATTGTTGCAGTGACTGCAGACCTGGGCTTTATGGAAGTGGTACGTCTGGCCCTGAATGATCCGAAAGAATATTCAGCACGTTTAATGGCACATCATCCCGAAATTGCAGCTTTTGGTGGTGCTTTCCTGTTGATGGTATTCCTGAACTTCTTCCTGGATGAAGAAAAAGACACGCACTGGTTCAGACGGGTGGAACGCCGTCTGTCCAATCTGGCCAATGTACCAGCGATGTCGGTGTTTATCGCACTGGTGGCCTTGTTAATCATGGCAGCCAATGTCGATGAAGCCAAGCGTCTGGCAGTGACTATGGCGGGAATCTGGGGCATCGTAATTTATATTGGGGTGCAGGTCTTGAGCCATATGCTCGGTGGTGAACCGGAAGTCGATGAAGAAGGCAATGCGATTCGTCATGATGAAAATGGCGTACCGACGGGTGTAGTGAAAGCCGGTATTGGTGGTTTCCTCTATTTAGAAGTCCTGGATGCCTCTTTTAGTTTTGATGGCGTGATCGGTGCCTTTGCGATTACCTCAGACGTGGTCATCATCATGCTGGGTCTGGCCATTGGTGCGATCTTTGTCCGTTCAATGACGATTTATCTGGTTGAACAGGGCACATTGGATGCCTATATTTACTTGGAACATGGTGCGCATTATGCCATCGGTGCACTGGCTTTTATCATGATTGCCAGCGGAACCGGTCTGCATGTACCAGAAGTGGTGACCGGTCTGATCGGTGTAGCCTTTATTGTCTGGGCAGTATTCGCCTCGATTCAATACAAAAAACGTCAGGCAGCTTTAGACAAATAAAGCGCTGTTCCTGAATAAAAAGCGTAGCTCCGGCTGCGCTTTTTTATTTTTAGATTGGCATCATCTTTATTTCAAATAAAATTCATGTCTTATTAATGAGCTGAATGTCCTATAATCTGGGCTCCAGATTAATTAACCCAATCGCCATAATTTATGATGAATGCTTTAGAACGTCGTTCAACCTTTGCCCTGAGCAGTATTTTTGCACTGCGCATGCTGGGGTTGTTTATGATTATCCCGGTGTTTTCTGTGGCAGGGCAGGCATATCAATATGCAACGCCTGCACTGATCGGTTTGGCGGTCGGGGTCTATGGTTTGACTCAGGCCTTATTACAGATACCATTTAGCCTGATTGCAGACCGCTATAGCCGTAAGCCTTTGATTGTTTTAGGACTGCTGCTGTTTGCCTTGGGTGGTGCGATTGCAGCCATGTCTGACAGCATTTATGGCGTGATTATCGGTCGTGCCATTGCTGGTGGTGGCGCAGTATCCGCTGTCGTCATGGCCTTGCTGGCCGATGTCACGCGTGAAGAAAACCGCATGAAAGCCATGGCAATCATGGGCATGAGTATTGGTCTGTCTTTTGTGGTGGCATTTAGTCTCGGGCCTTGGCTGACAGGTCTGGTTGGCATTTCGGGATTGTTCTGGGTTACTACGGTGATGGGATTGGCTGCCATTGCCATGCTGTTTATGGTGCCTAAAGTCACGCGCCATCATAAAAACTTTCAACAGGGTTATCTGACCCAACTGAAACAGGTGCTCCAGATTGGCGATCTGAATCGTCTGCATGTATCTGTGTTTACCCTGCATTTATTGCTCACAGCCATGTTTATTTATGTGCCTTCGCAGCTGATCGAGTTTGCAGATCTGCCACTTTCTAGTCATGGTTTGGTCTATTTACCCCTGTTGGTGCTAAGTCTGTTCTTTGCTTTTCCGAGTATCATTCTGGCAGAAAAATACCACAAAATGCGCGCGATTTTTCTGGTGGCGATTAGCGGTATTATTCTGGGTTTAATGGTGATGGTCTTTGGTTTTGAATCCAAATATATCTTGCTCATTGGCCTGGGCCTGTTCTTTATTGCCTTTAACGTGATGGAGGCCTTATTGCCTTCCTGGCTGTCTAAAGCTGCACCGATCCAGTCTAAAGCGACGGCAATGGGCGTGAATGCCAGCAGCCAGTTTTTGGGTGCCTTCTTTGGTGGGATGATCGGTGGTCAATTGTTGCTGCTCAATAATACCTCGATGGGCTGGAGTATCCTGACCGGGATTGCGATTGTTTGGCTGCTGATGAGTTTCGGGCTAGCTCAGCCACGCTATCTTTCATCACTGGTGCTGCGTTTGCCGGAAAGCAGACAAACTGACGAATGGACTTCTCAGCTTTTGGCGATTCGTGGTATTGAAGAAGTCGTGGTGATGGCTGAACAGCAAGTTGCCTATATAAAAGTCGATAAACAGCAGATTGATGATGCTTCGCGACAACAATTAACGCACTTGTTAGGTAAAGAGGTAGCCATTTAAGCATAACTCTTATAAAGTAAAATACAGAAATATATAGGAAGTAAACAGCAAATGCGTGGTGTAAATAAAGTCATCTTAGTGGGTACTTTGGGTAAAGATCCGGAAACCAAAACTTTTGCAAATGGTGGTTCTCTCACTCAATTTTCGATCGCCACTAGCGATTCGTGGACAGATAAAAGTACCGGTGAACGTAAAGAACAAACGGAATGGCACCGTATCGTGTTGCATAACCGTTTAGGCGAAATTGCGCAGCAATATCTGCGTAAAGGTTCTAAAGTATATATTGAAGGTTCATTACGTACCCGTCAGTGGACTGATCAAAATGGTCAGGAGCGCTATACAACGGAAATCCGTGGTGATCAAATGCAGATGCTGGACTCGAATCGTTCACAAGGCGAGCAGGGCGACAACAGTTTTAACCAGCCACGTTTTAATAACAATAATCAGGCGAGTAACAACCAAAGTGGCGGTTATGGCAATAATCCGCAGTCGGGTTATGGTTCAGCGCCGCAGCAAGGCGGTTTCAACAACAATCAGGGTGGCGGTTATGGCAACAATAACCCGAGTGGTTTTGCACCGAAATCTGCACCTGCACCAACAGCAGCGCCTGCAGCTGATTTAGATGATGATCTTCCGTTTTGAGACACACTAGAGACCATGTTTTGTAAAGTTTATAAAATTATTCTTTATTAGTAGTTAGTTACAAAAGAAATTTACAGATACTAGAAATGGTTCTGTAAATTTTTTTACTTATGATTTATGATATTTAATACTTAGATATTTTGTTAAATAAAGCCATGATGTTTGTTAAAAGATTTGTAATGAGTGGTGGTGAGAGATTCGCTGTTCTTTTGAATAGTGATGGTGTTCCTATGACTTATCCAAATTTATATACGATCATTCATTTAAGAAATCGTGGTCAATCAATCAATACTATTACAGCTATTCGGCTTTGTTGCACAAACCTATCTGTAAAGGCTTTTTCAGCGATATAATTTTCAAATGAAGAAGCCTACACACAAAATCTACCGCACAACCAATTGGCCCGCATATAACCGAGCACTCATAAGTCGCGGAAATATTGCCATTTGGTTTGATCTTGCTACGCAATGGTATGCTCCATCAAAAGGCAAACAAGGGCGAAATCAAACCTACTCCGACGCAGCTATCCAATGCTGCTTAATGATTAAATCCTTATTCCGTCTATCTTTACGTATGGTCACTGGC
>NZ_VPCG01000053.1:0-13105 GCF_013418355.1 Acinetobacter sp. YH12151
AAGAACGGACTGATCGCTATAAGTCGGAACTGACCGACTCAGGCTCTAGTTACACGTTTGGCAACAAGACATTAACAGAGTGCGAATTAGTCCTTGACTATGTTTGACTACATTTTAAGGAACAGTATGACTTAATTATTTTAGACGTGATGTTACCTGGACTAAATGGTTGGAATATTATCAATGATATTCGTAGCAGCGGTAAAACAATGCCCATTCTATTTTTAACAGCCAGAGATCAGATAGAAGATCGAGTAAAAGGTCTAGAGTTAGGCGCTGATGATTATTTAATAAAGCCTTTTGCTTTTGCAGAGCTTCTTGCTCGAATCAAAACTCTCCTTAGACGAGGGCAGCAAAGAGAAGATAGTAATATTATTAAGATTGCTGATTTAGAACTTGATTTGAGAAAACGTCGGGTAACGCGAGCGGGTCAACGCATTGATCTGACGGCAAAAGAATTCGCGCTTATGGAACTTTTTATGCGTAGACGAGGTGAAATTTTACCAAGAGCGCTGATTGCTTCTCAAATTTGGGATATGAATTTTGATAGTGATACGAATGTCGTTGAAGTCGCTATTAAACGATTAAGAAGTAAAGTTGACAGTAACTTTACTCCCAAATTAATTCAGAATATTCGAGGAATGGGGTATGTACTAGAGGTAGAGGATGAATAATAATTTATTCAGAGCGATCAGTTTCCGGATCGGTATCATTTTCTCATTATCTACTATTTTCATTCTAATTATTATGGGTTTGTTCATAAATAAATTAGTAATGCATCATTTTGAAACTCAAGACCGTACCCAATTAGAAGGTAAAATCCAGCTTATTCAGAATCTTCTCCAACAGCATCCTAAAAATTCTCCAGAACTTAATCTTTATTTAAGAGATGCGTTAGTTGGACACCATGATCTTATGGTCCAAATAGAACGACCGACAGGCCAAATTTTATTTAGTTCAGCATCCTCAATCATTAATACTCAAAATTTAATCAAGTCAGCAAATAATTCATGGATTAAATGGCAAGTTCAAAATAAGACCTATCGTGGCATGATCTACACTACAGGTATAAATAGAAATTCTGAAATACAATCTGTACAAATTATTGTTGGGATCGATACATCAGAACATCTACATTTTCTAAAAGATTTTAAGCGTCAACTTTTGTATATTGGTTTGGCTGGTACAATTTGTTTAATGTTTTTAGGTTGGTTTGCAACCTGGAGAGGTTTAAGACCCGTGCAAAAAATGGCTAAGGTCGCAGAAGGAATTTCTGCTCAACATCTTTCAGAACGTTTAGAAGTTGAGCATACACCAACCGAACTAAAATCATTGGCAATCGCCTTCAATGCTATGCTGGACAGACTAGAGTCAGCTTTAGAAAAACTTTCCGATTTTTCATCTGATTTAGCACATGAAATTAGAACACCGATTAATAATTTAATGACCCAAACTCAAGTATGTCTCGCCCGTAACCGAGATATTGGTACTTATCAAGAAATACTATTTTCTAATTTAGAAGAATTTGAACGTTTGGCTCGAATGATGTCCGATATGCTTTTCTTGGCAAAAGCAGAACATGGCTTAAATTTACAGAACTTACAGAATATTGACCTTGTTAAAGAAGTTACCGCTTTATTTGATTTCTATGACGCTCTCGCTGCCGAAAAAAATATGACACTTCAACAAACAGGATCTGGCAATGTAAAAGGTGATCCTGCTATGTTACGTCGCGCACTCAGCAATCTATTGTCTAATGCAGTTAAATATGGAAACAAGAATTCTACAATACGGATAAAACTTCAACAGAATTTAGATAACACAATATTTTCAATTGAAAATGAAGGCCCTGAAATCTCTCCTGAACAACTATCCAGATTATTTGATCGTTTTTATCGAACAGATGCGTCTAGGCAAAGAACAGAAGAAGGAACCGGCTTAGGGCTTGCCATAACAAAATCTATTCTTGATATGCTTGGGGCGACCATCCAGGCTGAATCCCTCAATGGTCGAATCATTTTTACCATTGTTTTTCAAAGTGAATCCATGCAAGGGGAATCGTTTTAACTCATTTTTTGAACATCCTCCATTTACCCGAGTTGACCTTACATAAAGCTCAAACTGAGAGCCAGAGCTACGCCAGCACCTATCATGGCAATTGTGTAGCCAATTATGATGGCTCGGCCAAACTGTGCCCCCCCTGTCATCCATGCAATTGTCGCTTTGCTTAACATGTTGCTCAGTGTGGCCAGCCCTAGCGCGACAGCAGCCACATTTGTTGTTAAGCCTTCAGTACTATGCAGGCGGGCAAGTGAGACTAAAATAGCATCTACGTCTGCTAGCCCGGAAATAGTCGATAGTACGAAGATGCCGCTGGTGCCCAACCATTGTTTTGCTGCCGGAACCAAGACTGCCATGACAGAAAGGAAAGCAGCGAAGCTGAATGCTGTCCCAAGATCAAAAGGAGCCATTGCTTCTATTGTTCGATCGTTGTTTTCAGCGCTGGTAATTTGGCGTTGTCTCCACAGTGCCATACCCAGCAAAAGGATTCCCGCAATCATCATTGCACCACCAAAAGTGCTTAGAAGTGCGGGTTCAATGACGCCTATCAGTACAGCCATACGAAAAAACATGATGCCACAGGCAGCCAATGTTCCAGAAATAGCAGCACTGACCATGACGGGGTGCTGGCGTGTATAGCGTGCCAGTGCGACAGTTGCAGCTGTAGAAGATGCCAAACCACCCAATAGACCTGTCCAGAGTATGCCTCTTTCTGAACCGGTGAGCCGCATGGCAAAATGACCTGCCAGAGAGAGTCCGGCAATCAGGATCACTGCCCACCATAACTGGTAAGGATTTAATGCAGCAAAAGGTCCCATACCCGTATTGGGTAAGTAAGGTAATATAACGACAGAAAGTACCAGTAACTGTAGAGATGCGGTTAATTCACGATGTTCGATCAAGCGTAACCAACCATGTAAGGTTGGCTTGAGATCCAAAAATACAGCCACGATGACAGCCGCTGTTAATGCTAAAGTAACATTACCATGGGATGCATATGCACCTAGAACTAATGTCAACAGCATCGCGATCGTCGTGGTAGCGCTTAAATTACCGGAAATTTTTGCGGTACGCGCGTAGGATACCGTAAGTAAAAGGGAAAGCCCTAATACGGCTGCGACTAGTGGCCAAGGCCCAAAGTTTGGCTGTAGATGACCCAGCACTCCTCCGAGTAATCCTGTCAATGTGAAGGTACGTAGGCCTGCTACTCGGCTGCCTTCTGGCAGTTCACGATCATTCCATCCTCGTTCTAAACCAATGAGCAGGCCGATGGCAAGTGCTGCAACTAGGCCTGATACATCTGGTGGAAGAAAAGGACTCTCTATCATAGCTTTTTATGTCGCAGGCGAAGGGCATTCGTGATCACTGAAGCGGAGCTAAAACTCATGGCCAAGGCCGCAATCATGGGTGACAACAACCAACCTGTAAATGGGTAGAGTACGCCAGCTGCTATTGGGATACCCAAGGCATTGTAAAGGAAAGCAAACATGAGGTTCTGTTTCATGTTGCTGACAGTAGCTTCCGAGAGTGAACGGGCAACCGAGATACCGCGTAAATCTCCCTTGACCAGGGTAACTTGAGCACTATTCATTGCGACATCAGTCCCGGTACCCATAGCGATACCGACATCAGCCTTGGCTAGTGCAGGTGCATCATTGATTCCATCGCCGGCCATTGCCACGATGCGACCTTGCTTCTGCAATTTGCTGACAAGTTCGAGTTTATCTGCGGGTTTGACTTCACCATGTATCTCATCGATTCCCAGACGTGCTCCGACTGAACGGGCAGTGGTGAGACCATCTCCCGTTGCCATTACGATACGTAGTCCAGCTTCCTTCAGGGTGGTAAGAGCTTCAGGAGTACTTTTTTTGATGGGATCAGATACTGCAAGCAGGCCGGCCAATTCACCATTGATGGCTAGATGCATGACACTTGCCCCTTCCGAACGCAGCTCTTCGGCTTGCGGAATCAGAGATTGTACGGAGATACCCAATTGTTCCATCAGTGCCGTGTTGCCCAAAGCTAACTGACGATCGCCCACTTGACCTCGAACACCGATCCCAGAGCCTGATTCAAAATTGTCTGGTGTTTCAAGAGACAGGCCACGTTCGTGTGCTGCATTTACAATCGCATCAGCTAGCGGATGTTCACTGCCTTGATCCAGGCTAGCGGCCAGACGTAATACTTCAGATTCCTCGAACCCTGCTGCAGCTACTACACGGTCGAATGCAGGGCGTCCTTCAGTCAACGTACCTGTTTTATCGATGATTAGTGTGTCAATCTTGCGCAGATTCTCAATGGCCGCCGCATCACGGAATAGCACACCATGGGTGGCACCTTGACCCGTCGCAACCATGATAGACATTGGGGTTGCCAAGCCCAGTGCGCAAGGACAGGCAATAATCAGTACTGCCACAGCATTGATTAATGCATAAACCCAGCTCGACTCTTCTGGGCCGAACAGTCCCCATCCAAAGAAGGTAAGTAAGGCAATAGCCACTACAGCCATTACGAACCAACCTGCTACCTGATCAGCCATACGTTGCATGGGTGCTCTCGAGCGTTGAGCTTGCGCCACCATCTGTACGATCTGAGCCAACATGGTGCTTGAACCAATTTTCTCTGAACGCATGATCAATGAACCATTGGTATTCAGGGTAGCTCCAATGACTTTGTCGCCGACGCGTTTAGTGATTGGTAAAGGTTCGCCTGTCAGCATTGATTCATCTACTGAACTGCTTCCTTCAGTGACTACACCATCCACAGGAACTTTTTCACCTGGGCGAATTCTGAGTAAATCTCCTACATGGACATGAGTCAGAGGAACATCTTCCTCAGTTCCATCGGGCAGGATTCGGCGAGCTGTTTTAGGAGCAAGTCCGAGGAGTGACTTAATTGCAGCAGAAGTTTGCGAACGTGCTTTTAATTCCAGTATTTGCCCCAGTAGGGTCAAAGAAATGATGACCGCTGAAGCTTCAAAGTAAACAGCGACACGACCCATGGAGATAAATGAGTCTGGAAAGATTTGTGGTGCAATGGTCGCAACCACACTGTAAATAAAAGCAGCCCCTGTACCTAGACCGATCAGGGTCCACATGTTTGGGCTGCGATTCACAACCGATTGCCAACCACGGGAAAAAAATGGCCAACCTGCCCACAGTACAATTGGGAGTGACAACACTAATTCAATCCAGCTCTGAACTGCCATGTCGAACAGGTTCAGTTGATGGCCAAACATTGCCAAAAAAGTCACGACTATGGTGAGTGGCAGTGTCCACCAGAAGCGTCGACGGAAATCACGTAACTCAGGATTCTCATCTTCCTCTAACTCGGGAATGAGTGGTTCCAGTGTCATTCCGCATTTAGGACAGTTTCCAGGATGATCCTGTCTAATTTCTGGATGCATTGGGCAAGTATAGATGGTCGTGCCTGTTGTGCTTGCATCATTAACGGATTGAGTAGTCTGATGATGCTGTGTATGTGCATCGGCAGTCGTCGTTGCGGGTTTAGCGATATATTGCACCGGGCTGCTATGAAACTTTGATTGACATTTATCACTGCAAAAAAAGTAAGTTTTCCCCTTAAATTCCTCATGGTATTTCGATTCTTCAGTGACGGTCATACCACAGACTGGGTCTTTCAGTACGTCTGTTGTAGCCTGTGCCATATGGTCCTGGTTATGATTTTTTTGATCTGACATAAATAATTCTCTTATGGAAAAGTGGTTTTATGGCCGAATTTTGGAATAAATCTCGGAGTCTGTTGAGCATAGCTGTCATAGACAGCGCCAAACTGTTTACTCATTTCAGCCTCTTCCTTAATTGCCAAGCGGCTGTACATTAAGAGTAGGATTGGAAACATAATCAGTGTCAGTAAAGTTGGCCATTGCAATAAAAAACCCAGCAAGATCATCACAAAAGCCACGTATTGTGGGTGACGTATACGTGCATAAGGGCCTGTGATCGCTAAAGAATGCTGACGTTGCGCGTTGTACAGCACGTGCCATGACGTTGATAACAGGTAAAATCCATAGCCCAAGAAAACGTAACTGGCGATATGCAAAATGCCAAAATGTGGATCACCTTTTTCACCTAATAGCGTTGACCACAAGTGACCTGCATTATGAGAAAGTAAGTCAAGTTGAGGGAAGCGAGTTTGAAGCCAACCAGATAACAGGTAAATGGTTAAAGGAAAACCATACATTTCGACAAATAGAGCAATGATAAAAGCCGAAAAGGCCCCAAATGTACGCCAATCGCGCGCAGTGGAAGGTCTAAAAAAACTGAAAGCGAACATGATAAAAACTGCTGAGTTAATGATAACCAGCGTCCATAAACCATAAGCCGATTCCGCATGATTCATGATGGATCTCCTGATAAGAGCTATTTTTTGTTATCAGATATATCGGATTTTTTTTGCTGCGAGTGGTTATGCCCATGACCACCATGCATAAAAATATGCATCAGTGGACACGCTAAAAGGAATAAATAAGGCAAAGCACCGATAACGTGGGCTAAATGTTCCGTTAATAGAAAATAAGCTGCGATACCACCCAGCACGATTAGACCAATGGCATAACGTGTAGACCAGAAGTTAGGTACTGAATTATTTTCTTGGTGTTGGTGATTCATGGTGCTTTCCCCTAATTCATGGGTAACTATTTAGTTGCTGACGGAGGCATACAGTCCATCATCATCTGCATCATGGATTGCATCATGTCCATACGTTTTTCCATCATCTGCTGACGGTCAGCCATATTTGCATTCATGCTTTGGCTGCCCATCTGTTTCATCATACTCATACCTCCTTGCATGAGTTTCATGTGCTCAGCCATAAGTTTCTGACGTTCTTGTGGGGTTTTTGCAGCCATCATCTTCTCATGCATGGCTTGCATCGCCTTCATGTGTTGATCCATTGCAGCCATTTTATCTGTAGCAGTGGTGCTGGTAACTGTTTGCTTAATTGTTACTGCAGATGGTGCTGTTTTTTCAGGGTGGTGATCTTTGTGTTCATCGGATTGCTGTGCAAATGTATTCAATGACGCGGCTGCGATACATAAGCCCAAAAAAATGTTTTTGAATTTCATCATAATTTTTTCCTTTAAATAATTTGGAAGTAAAAGCTATGTTTTAGTACTGAACAGAGTCTAGGAATTTGACTACTAAACTGATGAAATTTTTGGTTATTCTCTGTCTCTCTTAAAAATTTTAGCACTATTAATTAATTATTTTTAAAAATGACAAAAATGTAATTTTGAGATCTTCTCGAAATATATAGTCTATGCTGAGATGACAAAAATTTTATTTAATATTAATCTTTTAAAACTATTAAAGTTGTTATGATTTTATGTGCTTAAAAAAATAAAAATGAAATGATTAGATGACTCCAAGGCTAGTTAGAGACACATTCTTAATGTAATTTACACTGTTATTCCTTTAAAGAAAAAATACAGTTGATCAAAATAGTTTTTTATAGAAAAAAGGGTGGATAATTTAATTATTAAACTTATTGGTATATTTATTAGATAGAAGGTAAAGAAGATTATTTTTAATATTAGGGTTTATAATCCAAATTTCAGAGTAAGGAATCTACTACTTATATAATAGAGATTCCATCTCCAAAACAGTACTACTGTATGAATGAGTTGTATTCAATGCAGGGAAGAATGTAGATCCTTAATACTAACGGAAAATTATTTTACTGAATTTTCATGTAAAGACTCATTTAATTGATCAATCACTGTCGTCCATTCACCATCAGAGTGTAGTTTTTCTTCTAAAAAATGACGTTGAGCATCAGTCCAAAAAATTGCTTGTGTTAAAAAAACATCTCCAGCTAGCTGATGGCTCTCTATGAATTTTGCAATTGCTTCTTCAGTAGAAGCTAAACCAAGCTGTTCAAATAATTTGGTCATTCTTGGACGTGTTTGAGTCATGTGCTTAGCCCACAAATTTATATTAGATCAAATTAAACATAACATGTTTATATTTAAACTAAAATATAAAAAATTAAATAGCTACTATTTTCTTAGACAAAATGATTACTACATTTCATAAATCAACCACCTACATAATTTGTTTGTTAAATGATCATTATTTTTCAATAAGATTATTTTAATAGTTAAAGATTTTAAATTTTAAAAATGACAAAAATGTAATTTTGAAGTCATCGCTCTGTTTCTGTCTCTCACTAATAATTGAAATATAAGAGGAGATGATGTGGTCTCATTAAATATAGATTTTATAAAGTCATCTCTAATGAACTAACGAATCAAGAGGAAACGTAAATGAAATTATTTCAAAATAAAATGACTGCTCTACGTAATGTTGTAGTAGCTGCAACGATGATTGTGGCTACTACAACTACGTTCGCTCATGTGAGTTTAGTGAGTGCGATTCCTGCGGAAAATGCATCTATCCTTAGTCAACCAAAGAACTTGACCCTTAACTTTGGTGCAGAGGTTATGTTGATGAATATTAAGTTACTGGATGCTCAGCGAAGAGATGTTCCTTTAAAATATGAAGTTACTCATGACTTAAAGAAATCCTTTGATGTCGCTCTTCCGAAACTGAAAAAAGGTAAATATACCGTTGTCTGGACAACAATGGGGAAAGATGGTCACAACATGAATGGTGAATATAGTTTCACTATCAAATCAACTAAATAAGAATTGATTACCTTTCAACATGTCAGTGAGGTGCTGGCATGTTGTTCTAGAATGGACAAAAATAATGATTTCTGAATATTGGATGTGGGCCACTTGGTTAACTAAGGTTATTTTATATTTAAGTGTAGCTTTTGTCGTTGGTGGAGCCTTTTGCTATTTTTTACTTAGACAATATCTTGAACTAAAAGAATCGATTCTTAAATATATTACAATTGGCGCTGGATTAGGCCTAATTTCCAGTACCTTGGGATTTTTTATTCTGATTGGTAGTTTTGCCAATACTGGTATTACAGGTATGGTGGACCCCACGTATATTAATATATTGGTTAATACTCCGACGGGGTATATATACGTTCTTCGTTCTATTAGTTTTGCTCTTTTACTTCTTCTCATGGTGGTTAAACTTAACAGGAACAAAGGTCATTTTTCTATAATTGAAAGTTCAATATTTTGTGTTTTACTTCTCCCGATTATTTTTAGTTTTTCCCAGCTCGGACATGTCGCTAATTTAACCTTACTTGCTCAAATTTTATTATCAATCCATATTCTAGTTATGTCGTTATGGATGGGGTCTTTATATCCGTTATGGAAAACCAGCCGGGAAATAAGTGGTTTACCTTTAAAAGATCGCATGCATGTATTTGGACGTATTGCTGCTTTCATTGTTGGGATATTAATCGCCTGTGGCGCTAGTGTAGCTCTTCTTTTAATTAAAGATTTTAATACCTTAATCAATACTGCATATGGCTATGGTTTCATGGTTAAAATGTTTTTTGTTATAGGTATTCTACTTTTAGCTGCCTTCAACAAATGGTATTTCACCCCGCGTCTTCAATATCCTAAATTCGCTAAACACCTTAGTCATGCCATTTTATTTGAGATGTTATTAGGTCTATCAATTCTATTAACAACAGGCTATATAACCACTGTCGTGGGTATTGAATAAGAGAATTTCAAAATAAGGGAATTGAGGAAATTTAACATTACTGCATTTATCTTTTGTAGCTGAGCAATAAAGTTTCTACTGGACTGTCAACTTACGACAATCAGAACAGTAAAATCGCATCATGAGGCATTATACATAAAGGTAGTCACCGGTTTTTAGCTTATCTTCAACCCATAACGGTCTCATCTATTCAGTTCACTACCATTGATTGAAATAACTATTCTTATAAATTTCAGAGTGATCGTAGATGACAAAAATGTCATTTTAAAGTCACATTAATGTTGGTTAAGTACTTTTACTGTAGTCATTAGAACACTCTTCTTTGGAATACTCTGAAGAAAACTGTAAGGTTGTAAACAGACCAAGTTACAGCGAGTAACTGATTCAGAAAAAGGCTGGTTGTATGGTGAAAGTTTAGAGTTACTGTTCTAATGTTTTAAACAAATGTTTTGTTAAAAAGGAGCAACATATGAAATTTCACATCGCTAATATGACTTGTGGTGGTTGTGCACGCGGCATTACTACCGCAATTAAAGAGCTCGACTCGAATGCCTCACTCGATATTGATTTACAAAACCGTATTGTTGAAATCAATACAACGGTGAGTCAGGATCAAGTCATTGCCACTCTCAGTGAGCGTGGATTTACAGCTGATCCTGCTTAATCTCTGTTAGAGTAACAGTGGGAATTCCTTACCACTTTTACTCTCTCTTATTTTCCTCATCGTACAGATAAAACCTGTACTTGCTTGAAATAAAAGTAATCCCTGAATTCCCCCTAATCTTGGTTCGAGCTGATCTTCGCATATAGAACTCAGCATATCTAAATGATAGAGATCGTATATGAGTACCGAAATGACTGATACGCCACACTACAGTGAAACATTAGAGATTGAGGGGATGACATGTGCTTCTTGTGTAGGCCGTGTGGAAAAAGCTTTAAAATCTGTTGAGGGTGTTGAATCGGCTCATGTAAATCTGGCTACCGAAAAAGCAGTCATTTATGCGCATCAACCACTTGATCGCGCTACTTTAATTAAAGCCGTAGAAAAAGCAGGCTACGAAGTGGAAGCGCTGCAACCAATAGAGCTTACGATTGAGGGTATGTCATGTGCTTCTTGTGTAGGTCGAGTAGAAAAGGCCTTAAAATCTGTTGAGGGTGTGGAATCAGCTCATGTAAATCTGGCTACTGAAAAAGCGACTATTCAGGCAAGCTCATCTGTCACTCGTGACTCGTTAATTCAGGCTGTCACCAAAGCAGGGTTTGAAGCAAAGTCAGTTCATCAAACTACGGAAAGCTTTCAAGATAAAAAAAATATTGAATTAGAAAAACTTAAAAAAGATTTAATTTTGTCAGTCTTATTGACTCTACCCGTTTTTATTTTAGAAATGGGATCACACCTGATTCCCGCCTTTCATACGTTTATGATGGATAACATTGGCCAACAAAATAGCTGGTTAATGCAATTTTTCTTGACCACAGTAGCATTAATTTTTCCAGGCCGACGCTTCTTTAAAAAGGGCATCCCAAGTTTATTCCGCTTAGCACCAGACATGAATTCCTTGGTAGCTGTAGGAACATTGGCTGCTTATCTTTATTCAGTGGTTGCTACTTTCTTTCCAAGTGTCCTGCCACAAGGCACGGTCAATGTTTATTATGAAGCTGCAGCGGTTATTATCACTTTAATTCTATTAGGTAGATTTTTTGAAGCCAAGGCAAAAGGCCGAACGTCTTTAGCAATTCAACATCTAGTTGGAATGCAGCCTAAAGTTGCCAGAATACAGCTCAATAATCAGGTGATAGAAGTTCCGATTGCCGAAGTTCAAACAGGAACGATTGTAGAGATTAGACCAGGTGAGCGTATCCCTGTCGATGGTGAAGTTATTCACGGCCAAAGTTTTATTGATGAATCCATGATTACTGGCGAGCCTATGCCCGTTGAAAAAACGATAGGCTCTACTGTGGTAGGAGGAACAATTAACCAAAGTGGCAGCTTAAATATCAAAGCCACCTCTGTTGGTAGTTCATCAGTGCTTTCTCAAATCATCCGAATGGTTGAACAGGCACAGGGTTCCAAGCTGCCTATTCAGGCATTGGTTGATAAAATTACCATGCGGTTTGTACCTGTAGTAATGGGTCTCTCTCTTTTAACTTTTCTTACGTGGTTTATCTTCGGCCCTGAACCAGCCCTAACTTTTAGTTTAGTGAACGCGGTTGCTGTACTCATTATTGCATGTCCTTGTGCGATGGGACTTGCAACGCCTACATCAATCATGGTGGGAACTGGGCGGGGTGCTGAAATGGGGGTTTTATTTCGTAAAGGTGAAGCTTTACAGCTGCTCAAAGAAACTAAAGTGGTTGCAGTTGATAAAACAGGGACTCTGACTGAAGGGAAACCAATTTTAACCGATCTGCATGTCTTAGAAGGTTTTGAATACAATACCGTACTTTCACTGATGGCAGCCGTTGAATCAAAGTCTGAGCATCCTATTGCTCGAGCAATTGTACAAGCCGCTATAGATAAGGAATTAATCCTGTCTCCTGTTGCTGATTTCAAGTCAGTCACGGGCTATGGAATAGAAGCAACGGTGTCTGAACATTTGGTTCATATTGGTGCAGATCGATATATGGAAAAACTAGGTTTGAATCCTAATGTTTTTTCTCAATTTTCGGATCGTTTGGGAGAAGAAGGAAAAACCCCTCTCTATGTTGCGATTGACCAGAAACTTGCTGCCATTATTGCTGTAGCAGATCCAATTAAAGAATCAACATTTGCTGCAATTGAAGCGTTACATCAGTTAGGTTTAAAGGTTGCCATGATTACAGGTGATAACCGTCATACAGCTCAAGCGATTGCAAAAAAACTAGGTATTGATGAGGTTATTACAGAAGTCTTACCAGAAGGTAAAATAGAGGCCGTTAAAAAATTAAAAAATCAATATGGTAAACTCGCATATGTTGGAGATGGCATTAATGATGCCCCTGCACTTGCAGAAGCAGATATTGGTTTAGCAATAGGTACAGGTACAGACGTAGCTATTGAAGCTGCTGATGTGGTTTTGATGTCTGGCAACCTGAAAGGAGTGCCAAATGCTATCGCTTTAAGCAAAGCGACTATAACCAATATTCGTGAAAATTTATTTTGGGCATTTGTTTACAATGCAGCTCTGATTCCTATTGCAGCAGGTGTACTTTATCCGCAATTTGGACTGCTACTTTCTCCTGTATTTGCTGCTGGTGCAATGGCTCTCTCGTCAATATTTGTACTAGGAAATGCTTTACGATTAAAACGTTTTAAAGCCCCGGCAGAGTAAAACTTGAAGTGCGACATAAACCACCTAATTAATTTAAAGGGTTTATGGAGTATATAAAATTGTCATACCATCATCTTAACTTTGAAGATCGTACTGCATTAATGCTTGAGTCAAGAA